>CAZMJW010000074.1:0-4903 GCA_964566915.1 uncultured Gammaproteobacteria bacterium | reverse complement strand
AATTAAACATTTCTCCATTTATTAAAATAAACAATGCAATAACTGCTAAAATTGAAAAAGGAATCTGTTTTTTAATAATTGAACTATTTACCTCCAAATCAACGATAATTGCTGAAACACCAAGAATTAATAAAATGTTAGAAATATTTGAACCAATAATATTACCCATTCCAATATCTGAATTACCTTCAAGAGAAGAAAAAATATTAACAATTAATTCTGGAGCAGATGTTCCAAAAGCAACCACTGTTAAACCAATCATCATCGTCGATAATCCCAGTTTTTTAGCAATAGAAGCTGAGCCATCTACCATTTTATCAGCTCCTTTAATGAGTAATATAAAGCCGATAATTAGTAAAACAAAATCTAATATAATTTTCATAATTTTTATTCTCTATTAAATTTTCTTCTAAAGTATTTAAATATTTCAATTCCAATAATAACTAGTGATGCAAACGATAAAAGAAATACCCAGTCTCTAGCTGAAATAGGTTGAGTTCCCAGTGTTTTTTGAAAAAATGGATTATAACTAGCAAAGATATGCAAAGCTTGAGCACCAATTACTCCGAAAATTAGAATTAAATTGTTTTTAAGAGGAATCTTAAAAATAGAACGACTCTCAGATCGAGCATTAAAGGCATGAGCACTTTGAAATAAAACCATAAGCATTAAAGCAATATTACTAGCAGATAATACATCTCTTCCGTCTATAACAATTAGATAAGTCCAAACAGCAAAAGTAGTTAAACCCATAATCATTCCAGCAATTAATGTCTGACTTATCATAAGTTTATTAAATATTCCCTCCTTTGGAGATCTTGGCTTTTTCTTCATTTCACCTGGTTCACCTTTCTCAAAAGCCAGTGCAATATTTTGTATACCATCTGTAACTAAATTTAACCATAATAATTGTACAGCTGTAAATGGTAAAACAAGTTGTCCTGGTAGAATAAAAGAACTAAAAATTATAGCTAAAATAAAAATACCAATTTCCGCCATTCCGCTAGATATTAAAAAATAAACAACCTTTCTAACATTGCTATAAGCAAATCTTCCCTCTTCTACACCACTAACAATTGATGAAAAGTTGTCATCTAAAACAATCATGGTTGACGCTTCTTTAGCCACATCAGTTCCCGAACCCATAGCCACACCGATATTGGCATGTCTTAGAGCGGGGGCATCATTAACACCATCACCAGTAACTGCTACAAAGTATCCAAGTTTTACCAGAGCGTCAATAATTCTCAATTTTTGAATCGGAGTAACATTGGCAAAAACTTTTGTTTTGGAAACCAGTTCTAGAAATTCAGGAGTTAAATTTTTATCATCTCCAAGTGTTTCACCGCTAATAACATCATCACTGCTACCTGCAATACCAATCTCTTTAGATATATACAAGGCGGTTTCCGGATGATCACCAGTTATCATCTTTACACCAATTCCTGCTTGACGACACTTGTTTATTGCTTCTTTTGACTCAGCTCGAAGTGGATCAATAAAACAAACAAAACCTAAAAATTCTAAATTTTTAATATCATTCTCATTAAAATTATTTAGATTTTTAGGTATATCATTTTTATACTCACCTAAAGCAAGAGCTAAAACCCTATAACCTTTTTTGGCTAAATTTATACCTGTTGATAAAAACTTTTCCCTACTAAATTCGGTTAAACTAGAGTTATTAGAAAATTCCAGCACTTTATTAACCGAACCCTTAATAGAAATATAATTCTTCCCTTTATTTTCAAATATAGTTCCAGCAAAACGTCTTTCAGATTCATAAGGAATGCTAAATATTTTATTTGTTTCATTTTTATACTTCTCAATATCAAGACCCCATTTATATGATAGGGCTAAAAAAGCAACATCAACCGAGTCGCCATGACTTTCCCATTTTTCTTCTTTTTTTAACAAAAATGCTTCATTTGCTATAGTTGCTGTTTTAATTAATTTTTCTAAAACAATAGATTCTTTCTCACTTAAATTATTAACACCTTCTATTTGACCTTCGCCATTATATCCTTGTCCACTAACATTTAAACTAAGATTGTTTGGAAGATATACTAATTTAGCAGTCTGTTCATTTACGGTTAAGGTTCCGGTTTTATCACTGGCAATCATTGTACAACTACCCAAACCTTCAACAGCTGTTAATTTACGAACTACCACACCTCTTTTTGACATTCTTGAAGTTGCTACAGATAAAGCCACAGTTAAACAAACTGGTAATCCTTCGGGAATAGCAGAAACAGCTAGAGCAACAGTTAAAAAGAATATCTCGCTTGCCGGAACACCTTTAAAAAAAGCTAAACCCGCTAAAACAAAACAAAAAAACAAAATAATGAAAGATAATTTTTTAGTAAAATCTTCCATACGAATGATTAACGGTGGCTTAGTTTTTGATGAAGAACTTATAATGTCAGCAATTTGTCCTACCTCTGTTCTAAGAGCTGTTTCAACAACCACACCCCATGCTCTTCCTGAACTAATTGTTGAGCCAGCAAACACCATATTAGTTCTTTTATTTAAAGAACTATTTTCATTTAAAATATCCAAATTTTTATTAACCGCTTCTGATTCTCCAGTCAACAAAGATTCATTTACCTTCAAATTTTGCACTTCAAAAAGCCTTATATCCGCTGGTACTTTTAAACCACTTTCCAAAAAAACAATATCTCCAACAACTAAATTAGCGGCATTTATTTCAGTTTCAAAATTATCCCTTTTAACTAAACTATTGATTTTTAACAAATTTTTTAAAGCGGCTGCACTTTTTTCTGCTTTATTTTCTTGCCATGTTCCCACAAAAGCATTTAAAAGAATAACAATTAGAATGAAAAATAAATCATTATATTCATGTAGAAATAAAGAAAGAAGAGCGGCTGCTAAAAGTATAAAGATAAATGGATTTGTAAACTGACTGATAAAAATTTTAAATACACTTGGAACTTTGGGACTCGGTAATATATTCAAACCAAAACCCTCCAATCTTTTATTTGCTTCATCTTCACTTAATCCATTTTTCGAAGTTTTAAGTTTCTTAAAAACTTCTTTGATTTCCAATGAATGCCAAGCAATTTTTTTTCCATCTTCAAATAATTCTTTCATAAATTTATTAAACTTTTTTTTGATATTCTAGATGAGTCGGATAAGCAAACTCAATACCTTTTTCTTTAAAAGCGCTAAATATTTGCAAATTAATTTTTTCAAATATATCTAAAAACTCATTATATGAATCTGTTTCTACATAAAATGATGTTTCAAAATTCAAACTAAAGTCTCCAAAACTTACAAAATGACAACGATCAAAATCAGTCTTTTCTTGAGATAATATAATGTCTTTAATAATACCAGGAATCATTTTTAACTTTTCTTCTTCAGTCTCATATATCACTCCAAGAGTAAAAAGTCCTCTTCTCTTTTTCATTTGCTGAAAGTTTTCTACTCTTGTAGAAGTTAATTCTTGATTTGAAACAACAAGTAATTGACCATTAAGAGTTCTAAGACGACTAGTTTTAATACCAACTTTTTCCACAGTACCCATATCAGTACCAATTTTAATAAAATCACCAACTTGAAACGGTTTATCAATTAATATCGCAAAAGAAGAAAAAACATCTGCTAAAATATTTTGCAAAGCAAAAGCAATAGCGATGCCACCAATACCAAGTCCAGCAATTAGAGAGGTAATATTTACACCTAAATTAGAAAGAACAAGTAATAAACCAACACTCCAAAGTATAATTTGAATAAACACGTTTAAAGTCTTTACCGTTGACTTTGCTTGAGCATCGTCATCTCCTTTAGCTAATGCTTTATAAACAAAATATTTAACTATTTTTTGCAATGCTTGAATAATTTCATAAACAACTACAACTAAAAATATAGCATCAACAATTTTATTAACCGTATTTGATAAATTTAAAAACCTTAATGAAAAATATAATGATACCACTAAATAAAAAGGTGGTTTTAGGGCATTTAATATATCAACAAAAACATCATCTATATCTGTTTTGGTTTTTTCAGCCAATCTCTTTAAATGCTTAATTGTTCTTTTTTGTATTAATTTTAATAAAAATAATAAAACAAAAAAAGAAATTATCGCTAATATATAATCCTTAGCAGAATTACCAAGTGAATCATAAAAAGGAATTAATCCTTCAAAAATATTTTTTACTTTTTCCAACATAAAAACAATATTATTATATAATAACTCTAATTATAACACATATTTATCAAAAGAAAAAAGACAGGGTTTTAATCCTGTCTTGTTTTTTTCTAATTTCGGTAACGAGCCCGCATTCCCTGTTTATAAGGATAGGCTGGTGCCAAAACCAATTCTTCTTCGTAATAATCGGTGGAAAATGAAATGCTATAGTCGTGCATTTCTTTTTTTGCAATAATTTTTTCTTTTTCTCGCCTTTCCTTCGGGGCAAATTTTTGCTGAATTTTTTGTTGTTTTTTCATTTGCTTCCGGTAGCCTTTAATAAGCTTCCGGTCAACAATCGCCTCTATGTCAACATCTTCATCAACCACATCTTCAGGTGTTATAAAATGTCGTTGACAATTTATTGCCGGTAAAGAATCGCAACAGTCAGGAAACAGCTCTTCAAATGAAAAGTCAAAATTAAAAGGTAAGCTACTACGGTCGAGCATTTCGCCATGATAACGCTCATCAAGATTAGTTCTTTCCATGATTACTAGTTTTAAATGTACAACTTTAATAAATATATCACATTATTTGATATTTGTCAATCAAAAGATGAATTATTATTTATATATTTTAATTAATTTATAATTACCAACCACCGCCACCGCCACCACCTGATCCGCCACCAGAGAACCCTGAACCACTAACACCAGTTGAACTACTAGAAACATTATTTGAAATATTATT
>CAZMJW010000073.1:0-5126 GCA_964566915.1 uncultured Gammaproteobacteria bacterium | reverse complement strand
ATATTGAAGCCAGCACTCTTTTTGATTTATATCAAAGCTACGGTTTTCCAATTGAATTAAGTTTTGAAGAAATAAATAGAATTAGAAAAGACAATAAAGGAAGTGAATTAATAGATGTTTCAAAGGAAGATTATTTAAATAAATTTCAAGAAGAACTAAAAAAACATCAAGAGATGTCTAGAACTGCTTCAGCCGGTAAATTTAAAGGGGGGTTAATTGATGACTCAGAAAATACTGTAAAGCTTCATACCGCCGCTCATTTACTCCTTGCTTCTCTTAGAAAAGTTTTAGGTAGTCATGTTGAACAAAGAGGTAGCAACATTACCAGTGAAAGACTTAGGTTTGATTTCTCACACCCAGAAAAGATGACTGATGAACAAAAAAAAGAAGTAGAAGATTTAGTAAATGAAGCTATATCTAAAAATTATCAAGTCGTTTGTCAGGAAAAAACATTATCAGAGGCCAGGGAAGAGGGGGCGATGGGTGTTTTTGATTCAAAGTATGATGAAAGGGTGAAGGTCTATACTGTGTGTTCATTTGAAAATGATGAAAATGATATTAAAGAGATATTTTCAAAGGAGATTTGTGGTGGTCCCCATGTAAATAATACAGGTGATTTAGGTCATTTTAGAATTAAAAAAGAAGAGTCTTCATCGGCTGGAGTAAGAAGGATTAAGGCTGTTTTGGAATAATATGTTTCTGGCTATTGACAAAATACAAACTTGTATTTATAATTGCTTTGTAGAAACATTATTGAAAAATAATTTATCAATATTAAAAAAAGTTTGATAAAGCTATAGTGCTTTTATCATGTTTTTTTGTGTTAATGTCAAAAGAAAAAAAACAATCAAATAATGCAGCTGACACTTTAAATGCTAAAGATTTTATTGAGCTTCAGGGTGAGGTTGTGGATTTAATGCCAGCCGCTAGTTTTAAGGTGGCTCTTGAAAACGGTCATGAAATCCTAGCCCATCTGTCAGGTAAAATGAGAATGAATAAAATTAGGCTACTTCCTGGTGATAAAGTGAAGGTTCAAATTAGTCCTTACGATTTAACAAAAGGACGAATCACTTATCGACTCTGATAATTGATTATTATGTATTTATAAATAAGAAAAATCTTGTATGAAAGTAAGATCTAGCGTGAAAAAAATTTGTAAGGATTGTAAGGTGGTTAGACGAAAAGGTCGGGTCCATGTCATCTGCAAAAATCCTAAACATAAACAAAGACAAGGTTAATTAACCATAATTTTTTAATATCTATGGCAGTAAGAATAGCGGGTGTAAATATCCCAAATGACAAAAGAGTAGAAGTTGCTTTAACCTATATTTACGGTATTGGCACAACTAAAGCGAGAAAAGTTTTAGAAGAAGCAAAAGTTGATAAAAATAAAAGAGTTAAAGATTTAGATGAAAAAGAAGCTAATACTTTACGTGAAATAATTGAAAAGAAAAACACCGTTGAAGGTGATTTAAGACGTGAAATTCAAAGTAATATAAAACGTTTAAAAGAAATCAATTGTTATCGCGGAATTCGTCATGCTAAACATTTACCAGTAAGAGGTCAAAGAACTAAAACTAATAGCCGCACAGTTAGAGGTAATAAAAAACAAACAATAGGAAGCGGTAAATCTAAAGCTGGGTCTCAAAAAACATAAATTAAATATATAAATATTAATTAATTATTTCACATAATTGTGAATTATTATAAACATTATAATATGTCCGATAAAGTAAAAGAGGAAAAAAAAGAAGAAACTTTAGCTGTTAAACCAGTTAAAGAAGAAACAAAAGAAGCTAAATCTGAAGAAAAAGAAGACTTAGATACTTTTTCATTTGATGCAAACAGCGATGATGACTTACCAGAAGAAATTAAAGCAAAACTAGAGAAGAATAAAGCTGCTCGTGCTAAGAAAAAATTAGTAAAAAAGAAGAAAAGAAAAACTGCTAAAAAGGTTAGAAGTGGACAAGCGCATATTCAAGCTACATATAATAATACCATCGTAACAATTGCTGATGAAACTGGAGATGTGATTTCTTGGGCTTCTGCTGGTTTAGCTGGTTTTAAAGGTGCTAAAAAAGCTACTCCTTATGCAGCACAAATTATTACTAAAATTGCTGTTTCAAAAGCTAAAGAAGAATATGGTTTAGAAGAAGTTTCTGTTTTTGTTTCCGGTGTCGGAACTGGAAGAGAATCAGCTATTAGAGCATTGAATGCTAATGGTTTAAATGTTGTTTCTATTAAAGATAGAACATCTGTGCCACATAACGGATGTCGTCCAAAGAAACCAAGAAGAGTTTAAGATTTAATAATTAATTCCAAAAGGGTAAATAATATGGGAAGAAATATTGACAATAAATGTAAACAATGTAGACGTTTGGGTGAAAAACTATTTTTAAAAGGAGATAGATGTCATGGTCCAAATTGTGCAATGGTGAAAAGAAATTATGCACCGGGATTTCATGGTCCAAAAAAACAAAAACGTTTGAGTGATTATGGTTTACAATTAGCTGAAAAGCAAAAAGCCAAAAAATTATACGGTTTAAAAGAAAAACAATTTCGCTTAACTTTTACAAAAGCATCCAAGAAAACTGGTGATGCAGGTGTTAACTTTTTCAGATCTCTTGAAATGAGAATGGATAACGTTGTTTATCGTTTAGGTTTAGCTTCATCAAGAGCTCAAGCTAGACAATTAGTTAATCATGCTCACTTTACTTTAAATGGTAAAAAAGCTTCAATTCCATCAATGCTTGTAAAAGAAGGAGATGAAATTAAGGTTAGAGAAAAGAGTCAAAAATCACCATATTTCAGAAATAATATTGCTGAGAAATTAAAGAAAAATGATTTACCTAGTTGGTTAAGTTTTAATGAAAAAGAATTAAGTGCTAAAGTTTTACACGAGCCTAAAGAAACTGATTTACCACAAGATATTAATGCTCAAGTAATTATTGAGTATTACTCTAAATAATAAATCATAAATAGCGAAAAATTAAACGCTTTTATAAAAAAAACTATGCAAAATATCGCTTTAGCAAAAAAAATAAGTTACATTGAAGAGTCTAGTAATTCAGGAACAATTTCTATTGAACCATTGTTTCCTGGATATGGTATGACTCTTGGTAATTCACTAAGACGCGTTCTTTTATCATCACTTCCAGGAGCGGCTGTTGTTGGAGTAAAAATTAAAGGAGCTAGTCATGAATTCATGTCACTTCCAAAAATCAAAGAAGATGTATTGGAAATGATTTTAAACATCAAACAGTTAAGAATAAAGATGTTTACTGAAGAAGAGGTTAAGCTTGAACTTAAAGTAAAAGGAAAAAAGAAAGTTACTGCTGCCGATATTTCTAAAAATGCTGAAGTAGAAATTAAAAATCCAGAATTATATATTGCTGAAATTACTGAAGCAAGCGGAGATCTAGAAATAGAAATTTTTGTTAGACCAGGTCTTGGTTATGCACTTGCTGAAGGTAGTAAAAATAAAAATAAAGAAATTGGCTATATTGAACTAGATTCAATTTATTCACCAATTACTTTAGTAAGCATTGAAGTTGAAAATACTCGTGTTGGTAAAATGACTAACTGGGATAAATTAAATTTATATATTAAAACAGATGGAACTGTTAATCCTGATGATGCTTTTTATAAAGCAGTTGATATTTTAGTAGAACAATTTAAGGCTTTAAATGGTCAAGAAGAAGTATTAACAGAAGAAAAAGAGGGAGAAGTAGAAGAAAAAGAAGAAGTTGAAGTAAAAGAAGAAAAAGAAAGAAAAAAAGAAGAAAAGAAAAAAACTAAATCTAAAACTAAAAAATAAATCATATAATTGCCGATAATTCGGAACAGAACAGATATGCGACATAGAAATAAAAATAAAATTTTAGGAAGAGAAAAGGGGCCACGCGAATTAATGCTTCGCAATTTAGCTTCAAGTATTTTAATTTACGAAAAAGTAAAAACAACTAAAGCCAAAGCTAGAGCTGTTAGACCTTTAGTTGAAAAAATGATTACTTCTTCAAAAGAAGGAACTTTATCTGCTCGTCGAGGATTAATAAAAGTTTTATTACAAAAAAATGCTGTAAAAAAAGCCATGGATGTCCTTGGTCAGCGCTATAAAGATAGACAAGGTGGTTATACAAGAATAACTAAATTGGATACAAGAGCTGGTGATGGAGCAGAAATGGTAATGATTGAATTAGTATAATTATATGAAAAATATTGAAAGAAAATTACATAAAATAGATGCAGAGGGTCAAAGTATTGGTCGTTTAGCTACCAACATTGCTTTAATTCTTCGTGGTAAAAATAAACCAGAATATCAAGCTCATTTAGATCTTGGTGATACAGTTGAAGTTTCAAATATTGATAAGGTTAAATTTACTGGTAAAAAATTAGATCAAAAACAATATTATCACTACTCTGGTTATATCGGTGGTTTAAAAACAAAAAAGATGAGTGAAATATTTGCAAAAAATCCTGGTGATATCCTATATAGAGCGGTTAGAGAAATGTTGCCAAATACAAAACTTAGAAACGGAATGTTGAAAAGATTAATAATTAAATAATATGGATAAAAATAAGATTAAAGATCAAAACGAAGTCCAAGAAGAAAAAGAGGTTTCAAAAAATGAAGTAGCTGATTTTTCTGGTAAATATACTAAGGCGGTTGGTCGTCGTAAAACTTCAGTTGCTCAAGTTAGGTTATTTGAAAATGGTAAAGGAATTATCATGATTAATGAACAAAGAGCAAATGAATATTTTCCTGGAGAAGATATTAGTGTTGTTACTCAACCTCTTAAAGTCACTGGACATAATAGAGAATTTAACTTTTCAATATTAGCTAAAGGTGGTGGAAAAAAGGGTCAATTAATTGCTGTTCGTTTAGGAATAGCTCGTGCTTTATTAGCATTTGATCCAGAAACTAAGGAAGCTTTAAAAGCTAATGGATTTCTAACTCGTGATCCAAGACAAGTTGAAAGAAAGAAACCGGGCTTAAAGAAAGCAAGAAAAGCACCACAATGGAGTAAACGTTAAAGATAAATATTACTATAGATTGCCTAGTAAAAAATCCGCTAAATATAGCGGGTTTTTTGTTTTCGACTATAATCCCACATAATCGCTTATAG
>CAZMJW010000072.1:2490-5181 GCA_964566915.1 uncultured Gammaproteobacteria bacterium | reverse complement strand
ATTATATTTCTGCTGCTGTCTTAGAAGCTATGTCAACAATATTTGCGAATAAATATAGCGAAGGTTATCCTGGTAAAAAATATTATGGGGGAAATAAGAACATTGATGAATTAGAATTGTTAGCAATAAAAAGAGCAAAAAAATTATTTGATGCCGAGCATGTTAATGTTCAGGCTTTGTCTGGCTCACCAGCTAACGCAGCTGTTTATATGGCGTTTTTGGAGCCAGGAGATAAAGTTTTAGGTTTAAAATTAGATTATGGTGGTCATTTATCTCATGGTCATCATATTAATTTTTCAGGTAAACTATATAATTTTATTCAATATGAAGTAAACGATGAAAGTGGAATTATTGATATGAAAAAAGTAAGAGAAATAGCTTTAAAAGAAAAACCTAAAATGATAGTAGCTGGTTTTAGTGCTTATTCTCGAGAAATAAACTGGCAAGAGTTTCAAGATATAGCTGACGAAATTAATGCCTATACTTTTGCTGATATTGCTCATATAGCTGGTCTTATTGCTGCTAAAGAAATATCTAATCCAGTGCCAATTTTTGACGTGGTTTCAACAACTACACATAAAACACTTAGAGGTCCAAGAGGAGCAATAATAATGTGTAAAGAAAAGTATGCCAAGCAAATTGATAGAGCGATTTTCCCGGGTATGCAAGGGGGTCCACATGATCATATTACTGCCGCTAAAGCTGTTTGCTTTAAAGAAGCTCTTTCAAGTGACTTTAAGGAATATTCAAAACAAGTAATTTTAAATGCTAAAACAATGGCTCAAGAATTTATGAATCTTGGTTATAAAGTTTTAAGCGATGGAACCGACAATCATTTATTCGTACTTGATCTTAGAAATAAAAATTTGAATGGTAAAGAAGCGGAAATAATATTAGAAAAAGTTGGTATCTCGGTTTCTCGTTCAACTATTCCAAATGATAGTAATCCACCACTTAAACCCTCTGGTCTTAGAATTGGTACACCGGCAATAACAACTAGAGGATTAAAAGAGCCAGAAATTAAATTATTAGTTAATATAATAAATCAAGCTTTTTTAAATAAAGATGAAAAAAATATTTTAAGTGATTTAAAAAATAAAGTTAAGAGAATTGGAAAAAAATTTCCAGTTCCCACTAAATAAAATGGAATTAATTGATGGAAAAAAAATAGCTGAAAAAGTTAAAGATAAAATAGCTTTAGAAGTTTATAATTTAAAAGAAGAAAGACCTAATTTAGCTATTATTATTGTTGGTAATAGACCTGATTCAAGTCTTTATGTTTCTTTAAAAGAAAGAGAAGCAAAAAGGGTTGGGATTGATACACATATATATCGTTTTGACGAAGATGTTTTAGAAAAAGATTTATTAGATGTTATAGATTTTTTAAATAATGATCATCTTATCGATGGTATACTAGTTCAACTTCCTCTGCCAAGCCATATAAACACAGATAAAATTATTGAATCTTTAGATCCTTTGAAAGATGTAGATGGTTTTCATCCACAAAGACCAGAATATATAGTTTCTCCAGTTATGCTAGCTATTAGAAGTTCATTGGCTGAAACCGGCATTGATCCTATAGATAAAAAAACTTGTCTTTTATATAATTCTGAAGTATTTGGTCAAGAATTAAAAGAATTTATGTTAACTTTAGGTTTTAAGGAATTTGTTAACAAAGATAATTTAGATAAAGCGGATGTGATTATTTCTGCTATTGCCAAACCCCATTCTATAAAAGCAGAAAATATAAAAGAGAACGCTATTTTAATTGATGTTAGTACAGTTAAAAAAGATAAAAAAGTTTTAGGGGATGTGGATATGGAAAGTGTTAAAAAGAAAGCTGCTTTTGTTACCCCTGTTCCAGGAGGAATTGGTCCAATGACTATCGCTTTTTTATTAGAAAATGTTTTAAGGATATATAAAAAAAGAAGAGAAAATAATTAATGTTATTTGCAAAAAAAGAAAAACTTAAAGAATTATTAAAGATCCATTTTGGCTATGGGTCTTTTTTACCTGGCCAAGAAAAAGCAATTGATAGTATTTTAAAAAACAATGATACAGTTGTTGTTTTGCCTACTGGCGGAGGAAAATCAATGATATATCAATTACCAGCTTTAATATTTGAAGGAATAACAATAGTAATTTCTCCTTTGATCGCTTTAATGAAAGATCAGGTTGACTCTCTTCAAAATGTTGGTATTCCAGCAACGTTTATAAATTCATCTATTAGTTCTGATGAAGCAAAAAAAAGACTTGAAGATGCTAAAAATAATAAATATAAATTAATCTATATTGCCCCAGAAAGATTTTATAATAAAGATTTTTTAATAGATTTAAAAAATATAAAAATTTCTTTATTTGCCATAGATGAGGCGCATTGTATTTCTCAGTGGGGGCATGATTTTAGACCAAGTTATTTAAAACTAAAAGAAGCGATTAGATACTGTGGATCTCCAGTTGTTGTCGCCTTAACCGCAACCGCTACTCCAGAGGTCAGAGATGATATTGCTAAACAATTAAATCTAAAAGATTATGAAATGGTTATTACTGGTTTTGCTAGGCCTAATTTACAATTTGCAGCAATTCCCAGTTCTAATGGTCAAAAAATAGAAAATATTTTAAATTTTTTAATTACTAATCATGATATTGGAGCAGGTATTATTTACGTAGGAACAAGAAATAAAGCAGATG
>CAZMJW010000072.1:0-2477 GCA_964566915.1 uncultured Gammaproteobacteria bacterium | reverse complement strand
TTTGGAAAAATTACTTGAAAACGACATAAAGGCTGTTGCTTATCATGCTGGAATGGATGCTAGTAGTCGCGACTGGGTGCAAGATCAATTTTTAAAAGGCGAAGCTCAAGTAGTAATAGCTACCAATGCTTTTGGTTTAGGAATTAATAAAAAAGATATTAGGTATGTTATTCATCATGACTTACCTGGTACCATTGAAGCATATTATCAGGAAGCTGGTAGAGCAGGAAGAGATGGTAAGGATAGTTATTGTTTGTTGTTTTATAATCAACAAGATAGATTCTTACGAGAATTCTTTATAAAAGGAGATAATCCTAGTCCAAATGTAATTGTCGAAGTTTATGATTATTTAATTAGAAAAGCTGAAGAATTAATTAATCCAAACGAATCTTTGTTGTTAACTTACGCTGAAATAAATCAAAATCTAAGTGATTCTGTGCCAGAAATGGCAATTGGAACAGTTTTAAAAATATTAGAAAAGAATAACTATATAAGTAGACCAAAAGAGAAAAATAGTAATTCATTTTTAAAATTAAATAAAACTTGGACAGAAATATTTTCTTTAGTTCCCAAAAGAGCCAAAAGTCAAATTAAAGTTTTGGAGCTACTTAGTGATAAATATGAAAAAGAAATGGAAGAAGGCTGGGATTTTAATCCTGAGGAATTAGCTTTAATTTTAGATGTTAAAAAAGATGCTGTAATTAGAGCTGTAAAAAAAATGGCAGAAAATGATTTATTAATATATAAACCACCGTTTAGAGGCACAGAAATTAGATTGCTTAAAATAGTAGAACCACAAGATATTGAAATAGATTATAAGTCTCTTGAAGAAAAAGCACGAAGATCTTATGAAAAATTAGACGAAATGGAAAATTATGTATATTCTTTAGATTGTCGTCAACAATATATATTAAAATATTTTGGCGATTATAATGGAAAAAACTGTGGTCGTTGTGATTCGTGTTTAAGAATGAAGAGAAACAAGGAAAGAGGTCAAGAGGATTATAGAAATAAAAGTTATTTAATTTAAAAATGAAAATTGAAAAGGTTAACAACTTGAGAAAAATTGTAATTGATAATTATGAAAAAATTGCCGATGAATTTGATAAAACTCGTAAGAAATATCTTTGGCCAGAGTTAATTAAAATCAGTAACAAGGTATTTAATGGCGCAAATGTATTAGATGCTGGTTGTGGAAACGGTAGACTTTTAGAAGGTTTTAAAAATAAAAATATAAATTATTTAGGTTTTGATAATAGTGAGAATCTATTAAATTTGGCAAGAAAGAATTATCCTAAAAAAAAATTTAAACAAATAGACCTTTTTAATATTGAAGAAATTAATAATAATGAATACGATTATATTTTTTTAATTGCAGTTATTTTGCATATACCCGGTAAAGATAATAGATTAAAAGTGATTATAGATTTAGCAAAAAAACTTAAAAAAAACGGAATCCTTGTAATAAGTGCTTGGGATATATTAAATCAAAAAAAATATAAAAAAATTATAATTAAAAATACTATTAAAAATTTTCTTTGTTTAAATAAATTTGAGAAGAATGATTTGTTATTTCCTTGGAAAAGTAATAATGGCAAAGAATTGAGTTTAAGGTATTATCACGCTTTTACTATTAAAGAATTAAATGGGTTAGCAAAGAATAGTGGATTAAAAAAAGAAAAAATATATGCAGCAGATAATAATTTTTGGTTAATTTTAAAAAAATGATATAATATATCTATAATTAAATTAATTTAAAAAATATGTCAAAAGCAATAGATATAAATAAAGATAAATTTGATAGTGAGGTTTTAGATAGTGAAATACCCGTATTAGTAGATTTTTGGGCTCCATGGTGTATGCCTTGTAAGATGATGGCTCCAATTCTTGATGAACTAGCTTCAGATATGGAGGGAAAAATTAAAATAGCTAAAATAAATGATGAAGAATCAGAAAACCAAGAATTAGCTCAAAAATATCAAATACAATCTATACCAAACATGAAATTATTTAAAGAAGGTAAAATAATAGCTGAATTTGTAGGTATGAGAGATAAGAATTCATTAAAAGGAGATATTACTGCATACTTATAATTACTTTTTTAATTAATAAAAAAATAAAAATTTGTTAATAAAAAAAACGCTTCAAATATCGAAGCGTTTTTTGTATTCTAATTTTTTCTAATTATTAGTTACAAGCAGCAGTTGAAGCGCTAGCACTAGTGGTTTCAGTTCCAAAACCAGGAGCTGGAGACTCTGTTGAAAGAGTAGCACTACAAGCATCAGGTTGAGTTGTGAAGGCAGAACAAATAACACTTAATAAACTAGTAGGAGTTCTGTTAACAGAAACAGTTTGCCCATTAATAACCAATGTAGGAGACCCTTGAACACCATATCTTTCGTTATCACTAGCAAAGATGTTGAATCCTGGATAACTACCTTGATAGTTAACATTATTTTCAAAGTCACTTATAATAC
>CAZMJW010000071.1:0-5191 GCA_964566915.1 uncultured Gammaproteobacteria bacterium | reverse complement strand
CTAATTTTTGTTCATCTTCTTTGCTAGATTTGAAATCTTTTAATTCTTCTTCTAAAGTTCCCCAAGATCCACACTCTAAACAGCGCCCACTCCATTTAGGATATTGGGCGCCACAATTTGTGCATGAATATATTTTTTTTACACTAGCCATATTATTTTTCCCAATAAGCGGAATCTACTAACCATTCGTCCTTTACTTTTTCAAAATTTAATTCTAGTTCTTGTAAAAATGATTCGTTTTCACCATCAACAGTAGTTTCTTTTCTTTGAGTATTAACAATTACAGTTGCCTTGCCCGCGTCTTCATCAAATCTTACAATTTTGTGTGACAATGCGGTGGTAGATATACCATAGAAATATTGATTATTTGGTGACTCTTCTTTTAAACCCTCTACATAATCATCAACCCAGGTAGCAAATGAGTCGGTCATAAACATCTTCAAATCAGTAAAATTCTCATATTGAGATTGATTAGTAAAAGAACCAAATCTTTCCGCGAAAGAATCAGACATTTTACCTAAATCAAAAGAATTAAATTCGTGTTCTTGTTCTCTTGAAACATCATATTCTTGATAATTTCTAGGTATATCACTTGGCGTAGTAGTTCCTGCTTGTTCTGTTTCTTGTTCTTGTTCAATTGGATTATCAATAATAGGATTTTCTTCTATCTCATTTGGTTGTCTTATTATAAAAAATACTATTAGAGCAATAATAATTAAGCCTAAAACTATAATAACTATACCTACATTTCTACGATTTTTTTGTGTTTGCATATATTTATCTTTTTATTTAAAAATCAAAATCATCACTGGCATTTTCTTGACGATTGGCGAACTCTTTTTTTGCTTCTTCAATTTCTAGTAATTGTTGAGGATCTGATGTAATCAACTGATCTTCTGTATATGAAGCAACTACTTTCATGGCAACGTGTTTATTTCCGGCAAAAAATATTCCCTCACCTAAACCGCATTCAAGAAGCAAATATTTTTCTCCTTCAGTTAATAAGAATGTTTTTTTAATTTGTTCAATAGCAGCTGGTGATTGCTTCATTAATATCTGTAGGGATGAGTTAGTTACAATTGCTTGACCATATGGAGATGTTAAAAAGTCATTAACATCTTGAGTAATAGTTGTTACTCCTAAATAATATTTACGACATCTTTTTACAAGGGCAAAAATAAACTTTGCACTATCTTCATTTTGCATCATCCACCAAGCCTCATCAATAACTAGTATTCTTTTTTTCATCTCACTTCTAATTATATTCCAAATATAATTAACAATAGTATAAATTGCCATAGGGCGAAGCTCATCTTCAAGGTCACGAGTAGAAAAACAGACTAATTGATTATCAGTTTCCACATTAGTTAAATTATTTAACAAACCAGAAAAAGTTCCTTTAGTATATTTTCGTAATCTATCAGCCAAACTTGATCCCCCTTCCATTCCGTCTAACACTTGTTCCAAGTCTGACATAACTGGTGGCTCTATCTTTGCTAAATCGGCATCAGGAGTAATATCTTTTTTGGCGTAGGTTTCTAAAAGAGCTCTATCCATTAAAGAATCTTCATCGTAATCAAGATTACCAATCATAATCTTAATTAAACCTTTAATAGTAATAACAGCGCTTCTAATAATATCTTTTGGTCTTGTATCTCCTCCAACTCCTCTTGGTAAATCAAAGGGGTTAATTTTATTTTCCGATGACAATGAAATATCAATGTAGGTTCCTCCAACAGCATCTGATAAATGTTTATATTCATTTTCCGGATCAATAACAATAACTTCAGTGCCAAGCATTAATGATCTAAGGATTTCCAATTTAATTGCGTAACTTTTTCCAGCACCAGAGGTAGCAAAAACAACAGAATTAGCATTCTGTAAAGAAAATCTGTCAAAAATAATTAAACTATTATTATGTCTATTTATCCCATAGAGAATCCCTCTATCACTGGTTAATTCAGAAGAGATAAAAGGAAAAGACGAAGCAATAGGTGATGAATTCATGTTAAAAGTAATATATAATTCATCATTTCCTAAAGGAAGTGTTGAGTTGAATCCTTGTTCAGATTGATAATAAACACGTCTAGAATTTACCAATCTTGAGCCAAATATATCTTCAACTTGATCAGATAATTTATCAAGTTCATCTAGGTTCTCTGAATAAAGAGTAATATAGAGAGCAAATTGAAAGAATTTTTCTGTTCCTTGAGTTAAAGCGTCTCTTAATCCTTCAATATCCCTTAAGGCAGTTTCTCTAAGCGGATCACGAGCGGCTCCTTTTTCAGCATCAGCAATTATTTGCGCTTCAATATTACCAACTTTATCCTTCAATTGTTTTAAAACAATTGAACTTTTAACTGGGTAAAAAAACATGGAAATATCAAAGGTAACATTCAAATTAATTACCGGAGCAAACCAACCAACTGATATATATCTTGGATAGGAAACAACAAAAATTGTACGTAAAAATTTATTTCCTAGACGGACATGATTTGCCTCCACTTTAAAAGAAGCTGGAGCAATAATATCTCTAACTGATAAAACACCTTTTCTAAAGGCCTTTTCTTCTTCAATTATTTCCCTAACTAATTCTGGATTTTTTTCAATATCATTTTGCGTATTTTTTTTACGCAAAGTTACAGGAGCATTAAGATCAACCTTTTTTTCTTTGTCTTTACTAAAATCTATCATAGATAAAACTTAATTAATTAATTTTCTACTCTTAAATCTTCCATATCAGCTAATTCTTGATTTTTAGAGGTTTCAGGATTATATGTTTTATAATATAACTCTATTAAACTTTGAGTATCCAGGCGAGTAGCAGCTACGCCCATTGCTTCAAGACCACTTATTACACTATCAGTTCTTCTGGATAAACTTTCTTGATACGTTCTAAAAGTTTTTTCTTTTAATTTTAAAATAGTAGCTGGTCTTATTGCTTCTCCTAAAGACTTAAAAAAACCTCTTCGTTTATCAGATAATACAGAATATGGAACAATAACAAAAAACCTTTTATTCATTATCTCACCAAGTGAAGTTAATTCTTTTATATATTCAATATAATCTGCTGTTTGTACTTTTAGTAATCTATTTGTTTGTTGTTTTTCTTTTTCTCTTAAAAAGTTTAAATAATTATCAATATCTAACTCTCTTGATTGAATGAGAATTTGCAAAGGAAAGCTTAAATTATTTAAAAATCTAACATAAGCACCAATTACAGCATTTTGTCCATCTTCACTTTTTAGAGCAAAGTTAATACTAGAAACCATTATAACAGATCTAATTGTTCCATCTTTCATAACCACAACATCATCTCTAATTTCGGCTATATCTAAATGCTGTTGAGTTGATATAGTAATTTTTTTACTTTTTGACATGATTTTTCTAGTTAGTCTTTTCTCCTTTATATCGACCAGCGGTATCAACAATTAAAGATATCTCCGCTAACCTTGATTTTTTATATAATTCTTTTTTTCTTGGTATATAATCAACTTTTACTGGCGCAATTTCTTCTTTCTTTTCTGGCAGTATTGCTTTATGATTCCATACTCTAACATTTGGTCTTTTTGTGGTTTGTATTAAATTTAAAACAAAATAATGAAACGGACGACCATTTATTTTTACGAAAGCAAATATTATAGCAATTCCTAAGGTAATAATACCAACAATTAAAAAGGTAAGAAAATCAAATATACGATAGAACAAAGCAATTAAAAGCGTAGCTCCTAACAGAATTAAAAATTGTCTAGTAGTAATTGGACCAATGATTTTTGATTCAACATCAATAAATTGTGGCACTACAAATTGTTGCATATTTTAAAATACTAATTTACTGTTTAAATTGGCTATTGCTTGAATTTCCTCTTCTTTTAAAACTGGTAAACTATTTTTTTGTCTTTCAACAATAATTTCTCTCATTTTTTTACCACTTAAAATGGATTCTCTGCCAATCTTTACATATAACTGATTTACTTCACTGGCATGCCAAGCTTTTATTCCTTCTATCATTTTATCATAACCATCTCTTTCCAACAATTTTATTTTATTTAATATCCTTTCAGAACTTGCCATTGGATTATCACCAAGTCTTCTAAAGTTTTTAATATTTAAAAACTTCAATTCTTCTATTGGATTCATTATTTTAGGAACAGCTTTAATATCATTAATTACTGGTCTTTGTCCGGCAAAACCAGGCGCTGGTCTTTTAAAATTTGGGTTAACGGGTATTTTTGAAGAAACTTCAATTTTTTTAACATTGTTTTCCTTATTTATATTTTTTTCTTCAACTTTTTTTTCAACATCTTCTTTCTTATCTATGATTTCTTTATTTACTGGTTTTTCTTTTATCTCTTTACTTTCTTCTACTGCCCTTTCTTTTATTAAATCTTTTTGATTTTCCTCTTTTTTAGATTTTTCTAAATTACTTATTTTTTCTTTTTCTATTTTTCTTTCGTTGACTTGTTTTTCTTCTTGTAATTTTTGAATTTCTTTCTCTATTTCTGATTTAATCGTATCTTTTTCTTCTAATTTTTCTATTTTATTATTTAATTTTGAAATATCACTTGGTTTTTGAAAAAACGTCTTTTTCTCTGCTAAAGGTAGGGATAATTCCTCTTCATCTAATGGAAGATTTTTTATTTCATCAGGAGCTTCAATTTTTTTTACATCTTCTGTTTTTTTCTTTTCCTCAATAGATTTTTTTAAGTCATAAAAAGCTGAGGCACTTTCTGCTTCTTTAATTATCTTATCTAATCTTTCTCGACCATTAACAGTACTTTGTTCTCCTTTTTTAATAAGTGGTTCTTGTTTTTTATCTATAATTTTAAAAATATTATCAACCTCTTCACTTGATAAACCAAGCCCACCTTTGTCAACTTCTTTTAATAAAGACAATCTAGTATTTAATTTATCTCTTACTCCTTTTTTATAGGTAAAGATAATATTTTTTAATCTATCAATTAAATCTGAACTTGCTAAATTAATATCTGTTTGTCCTATTAGATTGTTTATTTCATCAAGATCTTTATTTTTTTTATATTCATCATTTATTCCTAAATAATCAGATACTTTAGAAAATATTTTAACAAATAGTTGTTTACTCAACTCTTTTGCATCTTCAGATCCCAATGAGAATTCACTTGCAATATATTTAGATAAAGATTTTACTGGTACTGTTTTAATCATCACT
>CAZMJW010000070.1:2573-5263 GCA_964566915.1 uncultured Gammaproteobacteria bacterium | reverse complement strand
ACGCTGCGGTTTGCAAAACCGTCATTCGTGGGTTCGAATCCCACTCAAGCCTCAACAAACAGACATAAGGTCTGTTTTTTATTAAATTTCCTGTGGATAACTTGTGTGTATTAATAATTAAAAATAATGTTTAGTCTAGAGTAGCTTAGACTTAAGTCAAATATATAAAAATTATATTGTATTTTTTTATTTAATATTAGCTAATTTTTGTTTTCTTCAATTTTTTGTCCAGGATACTTGACCCTTATCTTTAATAATGCTATAATATTAACAGTTCTTTAAAGACTGGCTTCTGAATAATAATATCAGTTCTGACCTGATATATGAAATAAAGAGCAGATTTATAATAAATTGAACTTAATTCTCAAAAAGAAGTAATTAAGCAATAAATAATTTGCTAGAAGCTGGAAAATAAACAATCAAAAGTCAGACAAGATAAAATCCTGGTTATCCGATATTAAACAAACTAAAAAACATCGGAAAAAAGGATTGAGGCTCAAATACAGCTTATTAATCATTTACTATTATTTAATGACGAGAAGCTTATTCTGGGCCTCTTTTTTATTTAATTAAGTAATGCTGTATTTTTTTTATTAATGTAGTACAATATATATTGAAATATATGAAAAATATTAAATATAAAATAAAAACATTAGAAGAAACTAAGAAAATAGCTAAAAAAGTTGCTAATAGTTGTATTGGAGGAGAAATATTTGCTATAAAAGGAGATCTTGGAGCAGGAAAAACTACTTTTTGTCAGTTTTTAGCATATTTTCTTGGTGTAAAATCAAAAGTAAATAGCCCTACATTTAATATATTAAAACTGTATAAGGCTAATTTTAAACAGATTGATACATTTTGTCACATTGATGCATATCGCTTAAAAAATGGGCAAGATTTAACAAATATAGGTATTGATGACTACACTTCTTTAAAAAATATAGTAATTGCTATAGAATGGCCAGAAAATATTGAAAAAGAATTAAATTTAGATTTCAAATACATAAATATTAAGCTTTTAGATGATAATACAAGAGAATTTACTTTAAATTTCTAATATCCCTATCAGACTTAATATTCAACAAAATTATTAAAAAAGCGGAGACACTAATCATTATATCTGCTAAATTTAAAACACTTAGATTTTTTACTTGTAAATAATCAATTACATAAGATAGGCTCAATCTATCAATATAATTACTCAAAGCACCAAGCAATAAAGAAAGAAATAATAAAGCATAAATACTGTTATATTTATGTCTTTTTTTATTTATTATTAGGTAAATAATATAAACTAAAATTAATAATAGGATAATAAATATTGCAATATTTAAAAATTGACCTTTAATTGGTAAAGAAAAGGAAATATAATAATTTTTAGTAAAATTAAAAGTCAAAAAATCTCCTAAAATATTAAATGATGAGTCTGAATTTATTAAAGCATATTGCTTTATTAATCTATCTGCAACAAAAAAAATAGCTATACCGAAAAATATAGCTATGTTTTTAAAATTCCTAATTTTATTAAATATTTTATTCATTGCTTTGTAATTCTGTCTTACAAACAATACAAGAACTGGCAGTTGGTCTTGCTTTTAATCTTTTAACATTAATAGGGTTTTTGCAATATTTACAAACACCATAACTACCCTCATCTATTCTTTTTAAAGCTTTTTCTACATCTTCTAATGATTTTTCTAAAACGCCCTGAGTAACAATACTAGTTGAATAATCGGTAATCTCTTGAGCATTTTCATCAGCTTTATCACCATATTCTGGAAAACTAGCTGATCTATCATCAGCTTGATGATCATCTTCCCTAGATACAGCTTCCAGGTCTTTTTCTATTTGTTTTTTTCTCTCAATTAATTGCTCTTTAATTTCAGCAATTTCTTCGTTTGATATTTCTTTTTCCATATAGTTTATAGTCAATAATAAACAAAAAGCCATAAAGCTCTTTACAAATATTATAGACTATTTATACTTAAATAGCAATAGTATTGCAATATTAAAAACCTTTGACAAGAAAAAAACTTTTTGCTATTATTCTTTTGTAATCTCAATAAAGATTTAACGTCCTTTCTGGACGTTTTCAATTCCAATGGAGCGGTAGTTCAGTTGGCTAGAACGCCTGCCTGTCACGCAGGAGGTCGCGGGTTCGAGTCCCGTCCGTTCCGCAAAATAAAATTGCCTATTCTTAGGCAATTTTTTGTTTATAACCAATAAATATGGGGTTAAAATTCTCAAAAAATGAACTCATCCCTTGGATCCATGATTGTATTGACGTAAATTTCAATATTTTTTAAATATAGAGAAATATGTTATTCGTAAACACCTATAAACATTGACTTTTCTGATATATAAATTTTCGTTATAAAAATTATCTCGTCTGCAAGTGTGTTATTTTTCGCACATTAATATAGTTACTTGTGTTATGCATTACTTGTGCTATACTTGTCCACGTTGCAAGTTATTACCATGTAGTAGAAAGGAGAATATAACCTATATGGAGACTTTCAATATAGTTCATTGAAATATTGTTTAATCTAAAAAAGTTGTAATGAAAAAACAAATTATTTTTCTATCTATTATTATTTTATTCATAGTTGGTTGTATATCGGAAATAATACCAACTGAAGAAGTAATTATTAACAACAAACAAGAAGTTTCACAAGAAATTCAGGCAGTAA
>CAZMJW010000070.1:0-2563 GCA_964566915.1 uncultured Gammaproteobacteria bacterium | reverse complement strand
CCAGTTCCTTTTAAAGCCCAAGTGCTTCCTGGTGATTGGTCTAATACTAAGAATTGCGGTCAAACATGCGTTGTGATGTTAGCGGGGTATTTTAATAATTCTGCCGTTAATGTGTCACAAATTACAGCACAAAATACTTGGTTATATAACTACACAGGTAATTCATCCTATAATGATGCCAATGGGTATTATACTTCAGCGAACCAGTTGCAAACATTATTAAACCAAAAACATGGATTATCTTCAAGTATTCTTTATGGGACATCTTTGGATGACGTTTTAAGTGCCGCGTATAGTGGTAAACCCTGTATTGTTCATGTTAAAATTAGTGGCGGAACATTGGTTAGCTCGAGTGGAGTGGATCATTGGGCATTACTTGTTGGATATGATGGTACCAATGTTGTAGTAAATGACCCAGGTACTAGTTATGGAAATGGAAAACTCTATTCAGCAGCAACGTTCTTAGCTTCATGGACAGCTGGAAACAAGCTATACATGCCAGTTAGTGATTAATTAGAAACTTTTAAGAGGGGATAAAATATCTCCTCTTTTTTTAAAGTTATTTTTACTATATACTAATTGATAGAAACAATTAACTAGTAAAAATATGAAACGAAAGAATAAAAGAATAAATTATTTTATATTGGCTGTGCTAGTTGTAATGCTAATTTTGTATATACTATTTCAATTTACAAGCTCTAAGGAAGGGTTTAACGATTCAGCTCTCAAAGAATGTCCAGAGGCTATACATGGTCTACAATTTAAATATCCAATAAATTGGGGCGGCTGCTTTATTCAAGATGAAAATTTATATTTTGAGACTACCCACCCTGACTATAATGTTAAATTATATACTTCCTTCAATGAAGTTGATGAAGAATTATTAGACTTCTCTAGTTTAGAAATGATTTTAGAAGAAGATAATTTAGCTATATATCAAAACTTTTGTGGAGGAGTTCTGGGTTGTTTTATTATTAAAACTTCAAATAGGAGTTATTATGAAATGACTTGGAATGTGATAAGTGATCAGCCTGTCCCGGATATTTTGAACTATGTTTGGGTTCCAGATTATGAGTTTACATCAGAGGATATCTTAAGAATTATGACTTCTGTAAGATATAGGTAGCTATCTATATCTGTCACCTCTCTCATATCGCTAAGTCAAAAGTGTTGATTGTATGTTGACCAAAAGGTGATAAAAATAGATAAAATTGACTAAACTAGACTACTAGAGACTATTTTATATTTTCATTAATTTTAGATAAAAACCTGGTATTTATTGGTTTTTATTAATTCTTCTATCACTCTTTCGAGTCCCGTCCGTTCCGCATAATTAAAATTACCTTTTTGGTAATTTTTTTATTTTATATAGAAATATTTTATATTTTGCTATAATGTTTATATATGCTAAATGATTATTATAGAAAATCTTCTAAATTTAATTCTAAAAGTTTCAAGTCACTTGATTTGTTATCTAAAGAATATGAAGACTTAATATTTATTAAATCCAAAATATCAAAGAGCAATATTATTGACTGTAAGTTTTCTGATTTTGAATTTATTTCATCCAATTTTAATTCGTCTAATGCATCAAATATTGATTTAGAAAAGTCTGTTATTAAAAAATCAGAAATTAAAGGATCTAAATTAACTGGAGCTAATTTTTATAACTCCTTAATTGAAAATACTATTTTTGAAAATTGTAAAATGAACTTAAATGATTTTACACTTTGTAAGATTAAAAATACTAAATTTATTAATTGTGATTTATCTTTATCTAGTTTTCAAGAAGGACAATTAAAAAATATTTCATTTATTAATTGTAATCTAAAAGAGGTTGATTTCTCTGGTTGTAATTTAAAAAGTATTGATTTAAGAAAATCAATACTTGATAAAACAAAAATAGAAATTTCTTCTTTTAATGAATTAACTATTAACGAAGATCAATTGTTATTTTTTGTATCTGCTTTAGGAATAGAAATTAAAAGTAATTAATAAATACTTTTTCCAGTCATTTGTCTGGGCTTATTTAAACCAATTATCTTTAAGATACTTGGAGCTATATCCTTTAATCCCATATTCTTTTTTAGCTTAACATCTTTAAATTTTGCATTATTTGAAATTATATAAGCAGGAACTGGATTTGTTGTGTGACTAGTGGCAAAATTTTTACTCTTATCTTCAGCGTTTCCATGATCAGCAATTACTATTGATGTATAGCTGTTTTTAAGACCCTCAGAGACAATATCTCCACAAGCCTTATCAACCGCTTCAATTGCTTTCTTTATTGCTTTAGGGTTAGCTGTATGACCCACCATATCACCATTTACTAAATTAACTACTATAAAGTCATATTTTTTCTTACTAATTTCTGAACATAATTTTTTACTAATTTCTGGGGCACTCATTTCTGGTTTTAAATCATAGGTTGCTACATCTGGAGATGGTATTAATATTCGCTTCTCTCCTTTGTACGGCTTTTCTTTCTGTCCATTAAAGAAAAAAGTAACATGAGCATATTTTTCAGTTTCACTAATTCTTAATTGTTTATAGTCATTATTAG
>CAZMJW010000069.1:0-5385 GCA_964566915.1 uncultured Gammaproteobacteria bacterium | reverse complement strand
TTATCGCAGGCTGCTACGTCCTTCATCGTCTTCTTATATCAAGGCATCCGCCATATACTCTTAACGTGATTTTCTCACACTTTTATTTTTATAAATAAAGTGTGAAGGTATTTTATTCACAGGTCTTCTACTTTCGGACGAAAAGATTGAAAGTAAAAGAAATAAAATACCCAAACTTTTAATTTAATAACAGTTTTGATGTCTTTACTCTAACATTCAGTTGTTAAGGGACAAAAGAGACATTAAAAAAACCGCGTTTGCGGTTCTAAATAGGCGCAAAAAATAGCTCTAGTTAGAATCGCTTTTTCACATGATTTTTTATCATCTTGTCCATATTTTATGGTGGCAAAATATTGCCTCTTTAAACTGCTAACTATTATAATGATTTTAAAAATAATGTCAAGCCCTTTAAACATTAATAAAAACAACCTTTTTTATTGGGTTGTTTTTTTATTTTTTATTTTAATAGTTTTGGGTCATCCATTTGATTAATTGCCACCTCTTTACTTATAACATCCTGTTCATATAAATCTCTAATATGCCTATCTAAGGTAATCATTCCAATAGCAGAATTCGTTTCAATAGTACTTTTAACTTGAGCAATTTTTCCCTCTCTTATTAAATTAGCAATTGCCGAATTTTTGATCATAATTTCTCTAGCAGTAACTCGTCCTCCATCTTTTTTTGCTAAAAGTCTTTGTGAAATAACTGCGGTTAATACACCAGAGAGTTGGGACCTTATTTGACCTTGTTGATGAGGAGGAAAACTATCAATAATTCTATCAATTGTCTGCGCAGAATTATAAGTGTGAAGAGTAGCTAAAACTAAATGTCCAGTTTCTGCTAAAGTAACAGCAGAAGATATAGTTTCTAAATCCCTCATTTCTCCCAACATAATAACATCTGGATCCTGCCTTAAAACATGTTTTAAGCCTGCAGAAAAACTATTCATATCTACGCCTAATTGTCTTTGCGAGATAATACTCTTTTCTGGACTAAAAATATATTCAATTGGATCTTCTAAAGTAATTATATTTACTCCTCTATTTTTATTTATATAATTAATCATTGCTGCTAGGGTTGTTGATTTTCCACAACCTGTTGGTCCAGTAACAAGAATAAAACCTTGAGGTAGACTTAATAAGTCTTTAACAACTTTTGGCATACCTATTTCATCTAAACTTGGTTTATGCTCATCTATCACTCTAGCTACAATAGCAATATTCTCTTTTTCAAAATAAAAATTTACTCTGAAACGAAATCCGTTTGTAGTAAAAGCAATATCATAATCTTTTTTTTCTAAAAAATTATTATATTTATCTCCACTTAAAACTTCTTTTGCATATCCTTCTAAATCTTTTTGTTTTATTTTTAAATCTGTATCTGAGTTTAAAATTTGTGATAAATTATATAAAACACCATCAATTCTTAAAACCGGCTCTTGATTATATTTTAAATGTATATCTGATGCTTTTTTTTCTCCAGCAATTGTAAACAATTCTTTTAAAGTCATATTTTTATTTATCCCAAGACATTTTTTTAATACCAGCAATAGCTGCATCGACTTGAGCTTCTTGTTTTGAAGAACCATTTCCTTTAGAAATTAGTTCTTTATTTAAATATAGGCCAACAATAAATTTTTTAGCATGATCTGGGCCGGTTTCTTTTATAATTTCATAATGAGGAGTTACACCTTTTAACTCTTGAGCTTTTTCTTGAAAATGTGATTTTGGATCTAAGAAAACTTGATTACTTAAAACTTCTTCTAAATTAGAAATAATATATTTTATAATAAATTTTTTAGCTTCCTTTATTCCTTGATCTAAATAAATAGCACCAATAATTGCTTCAACAGCATCAGCTAAAATATATTGTCTAGATTTTTTATTTTTATCCTTGGCTTCCCCTTTAGAAAGATATAAATATTTTTCAATTCCTAATTCTGGTGTAATTTGATATAACATTTTAGAATTAACTAAAGATGCTCTCCAATTAGTTAAATCTCCTTCAGGTGTTTCTGGAAATTCACTATAAAGATATTCTGTAACTACTATTTCCAAAACAGCATCACCTAAGAATTCTAGTCTTTCATTGTGACCAATTTGAAAATCTGGATGTTCATTTAGATAAGAACGATGGACCAACGCCTGTTTTAACAGAAGCTCGTCCTTAAATCTTATCTCCAGCTTTTCCTGCAAAGCTTGTAGATCTTTTTTGTTCATATTTAATTTTTATATTTTATTTTTCTGGTATCGATTCTTTATTTTCTTCTTTTCCACCTTTTTCCCCCTTGTTATCTCTTTTTTGTATCTCTGGTTTATCGTTATAAAGAGCACCCAAAACACCGTTAACAAATTTACCTGAAGAATTTCCGCCAAAAGTTTTAGCTACTTCAATAGCTTCGTTTATTGAAACACGTGGAGGTGTTTCGGTATACAAAAGCTCATACATACCTAAGCGTAAAATATTTCTATCAATAGCGGTTATCTGATCTAATGGCCATTCAGTGGCATATTTTACAATATATGTATCAATTTCTTCAATATGTTCTTTTACACCAAACACTAAATCACGCACAAAACCCCCATCATCAAAATGGGGGGCAAAATATGCAAAATTATTTGAAATAATTTTTTCTATATCACCATCTTTCCGACCGTTAAAATCCCATGCAAATAATGTTTGTAAAGCAATTGTTCTTGATAAATGGCGATTTGACATAAAAACTATTTATTTTTTTTAATTGATTTTAATTCTTTTTTTACAACCTCTCTACCTTTATATGTTCCGCACTCTGGACATGCAGTATGAGGTTTTACAGCGCTTCCGCATTTTGGACATTTGTTCAAAGTAACTTTCTTTAAAGCTAAATGAGCTCGTCCCATATGGGTTTTACTGTGTGTTTTTTGTTTTTTTGGATGTGGCATATGTTTTTAATAATTCTATCACTTCTGTAGTATAACGAATTATACCTTTTAGTCAATATTAAATAATTTATTTATTGTCTTTTGCTCCTGGTTTTTTTCCAACAATTTTCTCAAACTCATCTTTTTCAATTGTCTCTTTTTCAAGTAATTCTTTAACTACTTTCTCTAAAACTTCTTTTTGCTCTCTTATTATATTTAAGGCTTTTTCTTGACCTTGCTTTATAAACAAAAATATTTCTTCGTCAATTTTTTCTGCAACTTTTTCACTATAATCTCTTTGTTCGTGAATTTCTTTTCCTAAAAATATCATTTCTTCTTTGTCTCCAAAAGTTCTTGGTCCAAGGTTTTCACTCATTCCATAATCAGTTATCAAGTGTCTTGCTAAAGCAGTTGCTCTTCTTAAATCTGAAGTTGCTCCAGTAGTTACTTCCTTAAAAATTTCTTTTTCAACGGTATGCCCTGCTAATAAAACAGCTATTTCGGATAAGAATTCTGAACGTGAGTGCATATGTCTATCTTCACTTGGAACCTTTAAAGTATAACCACCAGCTGACCCTCTAGCTATTATTGATACTTTATGAACTGGATCAGTATTTTCTAAAAAGTGAGAAACAATAGCATGACCTGCTTCGTGATATGCAGTGATACTTTTTTCTTTTTCATTTATAACTCTACTTCTTCTTTCTGGTCCCATCATTACTTTTTCTATGGCTTCAAGTAAATCTTCATTTAGGATTTTTTTACGACCATTTCGAGCTGCTAAAATTGCACCTTCATTTAATATGTTTGCCAAATCTGCTCCGGCTAATCCTGGTGTTCTCTCAGCAATTGTTTTTAAATTAACACTTTCATCTAATGGTTTTTTTTCACTATGAACATTTAATATAGCTTCTCTATCTTTTAAGTCTGGTAAATCAATCACAACTCTTCTGTCAAACCTTCCAGGTCTAAGTAAAGCAGGATCAAGAACATCGGGTCTATTAGTAGCTGCAATAACTATAACATTTTGATTTGGTTCAAAACCATCCATTTCTACTAATATTTGATTTAAGGTTTGTTCTCTTTCATCATGACTTCCGCCAAGTCCCGCACCTCTTCTTCTACCAACAGCATCGATTTCATCAATAAAGATAATACATGGGGCTGTTTTTTTTGCCTTATCAAACAAAGATCTTACCCTTGAAGCTCCAACTCCAACAAACATTTCAACGAACTCAGATCCTGACATATGAAAAAATGGAACTCCTGCTTCACCAGCAACTGATCTTGCTAATAATGTCTTTCCTGTTCCCGGAGAACCAAGCAAAAGAACTCCGCGAGGTATTTTTGCACCAAGTTCTTTAAATTTACTTGGATGCTTTAAAAAATCAACAATTTCTTGTAATTCCTCTTTAGCTTCTTTAGCTCCAGCAACATCTTTAAAGGTTGGTTTTTTCTTTCCGTCAACTTTAAAACTTTTAGCAGAACTTTGTCCAAAACTCATCGCTTTAGAATTCGCTCCTTGAACACCTCTCATCATGAAAAAAATAATAACACCAAATAATAAGAATGGTAAAAGAAAAGGAAGTAGAGTTGTTAACCATAGATCCCAACCACTTTTTTCTTTAACCGAAATATCGATATTTTTTAAATTTTCACTATTAACAGAATAATTGTTCATTAAATCAGAAAATGATTCACCACTTTCTTTCTTCACTAATTCCTGTTCACCGGCTTTTAAATCAACCAAGACTTTATTTTCTTCAACAGTTATTTTATTTATTTCATTATTTTCAATATGTGAAATTAAAGTATTAACTCCAACTTCTTTTGGAGCCTCACTTTGATTTTCAAACAATAAAGTAAAAACTGAGGTTAAAAGTAAAAAAACTATTATTAAAACTAAAAAATTTCTGAATAAATTTTTCATGGTTTATATAAATTAATTTTTAATTATTATCTATATTATAATGCTTAATTTTTATTTTGGCAATTTAAAAAACCTTGTTAGGACAAGGCTTTTTAAATTTTATTTTTCTTCTTCTGATATTTCTTTATTTTCAATTTCTTCTGTTTTTTCTTTCTTTTCTTTCTTCTTCTTTTCACTAACTGGCTTTAAACCAAGACGATGTTCTTCGGGAGAAATACTGACTATTTCAAATTCTTTTTCTTCATCAACATTATATATTTCAGAAATTTTATCTTTAACACCAAGTCCAAGTTGACTGATATGAGCTAAACCATGAATTTCTTCATCAAGTTTAACAAATAATCCAAAAGGATTAACTTTTAATATAATACCAGAAACTGTTTGTCCAACTTTATACTTAGAACTTGCTTCAAGCCAAGGATCTTCCATTAATTTCTTAGCGCTTAAGAAAACCTTTGCTCCATCAATAGAAATTATTTCTGCTTTTATACTATCTCCAACTTTAAATAGTTCATTTGGTGAATCAATTCTTTGCCATGCTAATTCAGA
>CAZMJW010000068.1:0-5443 GCA_964566915.1 uncultured Gammaproteobacteria bacterium | reverse complement strand
ATGCTAAGAAGGGAGATTTTGTTTATTTTGATCCACCATACTATCCTTTAAATAATGGTTCAAATTTTACTACTTATACTAAGGAAAACTTTTTAGAAAATGAACAAGAAGAACTTAAAAAAACTTTTAAGAAACTTGATGCACGAGGATGTATGCTTATGTTAAGTAATTCAGATACTCCTTATATTAGAAAATTATACAAAGAATGGAATATTACCAAAGTAAGTGCTAAGCGCTTTATTAATTGTATGGCTGAAAAAAGAGGAGATGTATTTGAAGTTGTAATAAGAAACTATAAGTAATATATGTGTTTATATAAAAAGCAGAAGAATTTTACTCTTTATCATGGTGATTGTTTGAAGGAACTAAAAAGATTTCCAGAAAATTATTTTGATATGATTTTTGCTGACCCACCATATTTTTTGTCGAGTGGTAGTTTTAGCTGTCAAAACGGAAAAATGGTTAGTGTTAAAAAGGGGGAATGGGATTTAAGTAATGGTTTCCAAAAAGATTTTAATTTTCATCTTGAATGGATTAAAGAATGTCGTCGAGTATTAAAGCCTCATGGAACAATTTGGGTTAGTGGTACCTATCATTCTATTTATCAGTGTGGATTTATATTGCAGAATACTAAATATCATATTTTAAATGATATTTCTTGGTTTAAACCAAATGCCGCTCCTAATCTAAGTTGTCGTTTTTTTACTGCTAGCCATGAAACTTTAATTTGGGCAAGAAAAGAAAAGAAAGCAAAACATATTTTTAACTATCAAGATATGAAAGAAGGTAACTGGTCAGAAGATGAATTTAAAAAACCACATATGCAAATGCGTTCAGTTTGGTCTATGGGTACACCAAAAAAGGAAGAAAAACAGTTCGGTAAACATCCAACGCAAAAGCCATTAGATTTATTAAAAAGAATAATTTTAGCTAGTACTAAAGAAGGTGATATAGTTCTTGATCCGTTTACAGGCAGTTCAACTACTGGAGTTGCGGCTAATTTACATAAAAGAAAATTTGTTGGAATAGATTCTGACAAAAATTATTTAGATCTTTCTTTGCAAAGATTAAAAGCATTAGCATAAAAATATGAAGTTTCTTAAATTCTATCAAGAGGTTTTAGGCTGTAAAAACGAGGATGAGGTTTTTACTTATTTTATAAATAATTTAAAGCCAAGTACTATGCTTTGGTCTTATTTTGTAAATTGGGAGAAAGTTTTTGAAAATACAAGTAAAATCGAATTAGCTTTAAATAGTCTGAACTATTTAATTGGTAAAGATAATTTTGATAAAGCTTTTAAATTTTTAGTAAAAGAAAATCCAGAAGTTATAAAAGTAATACCTAGTCTAGTTGTTCGTGATGGCAGCAATACTAACAAATTTAAAATTTTAGTTGATTATTCAAAGAAAAAATTAGTTTATGAGGATTATGATTTTTCTAAAAAGGAAGTAACTAATGAAGATATTGAAAAATATTTGTTATTTATTAAAGAAACTGGTTTAAAAGATTTGATTGTTTCTAAAAAGATTAAGAATCTAGTTGACTATATGATTGGTGTAGAAGCTGGTTTGGATAGTAATGGTCGTAAAAATAGAGGAGGACATTCAATGGAAGATATTGTTGAATTTTTTATTGCTGATCTTTGTAAAGCTAAGAACTATAAATATCTAAAGGAAGCTACGTCTCAAAAGATAAAAATTGAATGGGGTTTTGATGTTCCGGTTGATAAGTCATCTCGTCGTTATGACTATGTTATAAATACTGGTAAAGAACTCGTTATCTTTGAAACTAATTTTTATGGCGTTGGTGGTTCAAAATTGAAATCTACCGCGGGAGAATATAGATACCTATTTAATGTTCTACACGGACAATATAAATTCGTTTGGATTACCGACGGTAATGGCTGGAAAACAACATCAAGACCACTTAGAGAAACTTTTAATCATAATGATTATATTATTAGCTTGGATATGATTGAGAGAGGTGTTTTGAATTTTATAGTAAATTAATTAAGAAATCTATGCCTATTTTAGTGACTAATGATTCATTTTTAATTTATCATAGAAAAAAATGCCATGAGTTAATAAATACAGGATTTAATAACAAAGAAGATATAATGCAGTTTTTTCTTGCTCTGCATATTGTTTTAGAAGTTGGTATTAATTCGTTCTTTAGACAGTTAGTAACTGTTCGTAAATTTGGTGGACTTAATATGAGTTGTCTTGATCAGGTTAATTTTATAGATAAAGTCACAATGTTTTTTTATTTGCCGTATTCTTCTAATGATATATCTCCAGATGTTATAGATAAAAATAGAAAAGCTATAGGTATTCTAAAAAACTTTACTGAAGTCAGAAACAAGTTAATGCATGGACATGTAAATGCAGAAATTTTTGAATCATGTGAAGATTGTTTTATAGGTAAGATAAAAAAAAGAACAGTTATCGCTAAGCTGATTAATAATGAAAAAGTGATAACACAGATTAATGATTTTAAATTTATTATTAATTCTTTTATATTTTTTGTAGATGCTTATTGGGATTCATTTGGGATTACGGAAACCGAGGAGGAAAAAGAGATAATTGATGTAAAGGCTGGATTAGTAAAATTATATTTAGACAAGTCTTTCTTAGATGTTTGATTTTATTATTAAGCCACAATTATTTTTTTATCTCCAACTTACTCTCTAATTGACTTAAAACTTCTCGTTTTTCAATAATTGACCCCTCTCTAAGTACGTATTTAGCATAGTTTATCATATCTATGCTTTTTTGTTTATAAAAGTTGTCATTTTTAGGCCTAAGATTCCTTTGTTAAATTTAATTTTTTTTTATTATTAAATTATAAGTATGTTATAATATATCTATAATACACTCTCTTAATTATTATGAATCAAAATTATCCAAAAGATAGTGCGGGGAAGTTAATGACCAAAAATGTTCCGGTCGTTTTTTTTAGAGGAAACCATTTTGGAAGTGGAAAAAAATATTTTTAAAAATATTAAGAAACTTGAATCAATAAACTATGTTTATGTTTTGAGTAAAAATAATTCTTTAAAAGGGGTAATTTCAATTAAAGAATTGTTTAGACAAAAGAAAAGTAAAAAAGTATCAGAAGTAATGGTAAAAGAATTAGTTGTTGCTCATCCCTATAGTGACCAAGAAAGGGTTTCTCAATTATCTTTAAAACATAATATCAAAGCGGTTCCAATTGTTGATAGTAATAATAAATTTAAAGGTGTGGTTTTAAGTGATGATATTTTAGATATAGTTTATAAAGAAGCACAAGAAGATATAATGCACTTTGCCGGTATTAATGAAAATTCTTGTGTAATAGATGATGTTGTTAAGCTTTCACTTAAAACATCTTTAAAAAGACGTCTGCCTTGGCTTATTGTTGGTCTTGTTGGCGGGTTGATAGTTGCTTGGATAATTGGTTTATTTGAAAAAACATTAGCAGAAAATATTATATTAACTGCCTTTATTCCATTAGTTGTCTATATGGCAAGCGCGGTTGGTACTCAGGTTGGTTTTTTTATTGTTAGAGATTTGGCTATAAATCAAAAAATTGATTTTTTGAAATACGCCTGGCGGCATTTTAGAGTAATATTTTTTATTAGTTTAATTGTCAGTATTTTAGTATTTTTAATTATTTTCTATTTTATCAGCAAATTACTTTAGCTTATGTTATTTCATTGGCAATGTTTACCGCCACCCTTTCCTCAATTCTAAGCGGCTTACTTATTCCGTATTTAATTAGCAAAATGCGTTTTGATCCAGCTACTGTTAGTGGTCCAATTGGTACAATTATCCAAGATTTTTTAACTGTATTAATTTATCTTGTTATTGCCAACGTTCTTCTTTAAATACTTAAATATTGAAACTGTGTATAACTAATTTTAAGGCCCATTTTTTGGGTCTTTTATTATATTTTGACCCTAATTGGAAAATTTGCTATTATACTATATGTAGTAGATAATAATTAAGAAATAACACTATATATAGTAATAATAAGTATATGACTAAATCAAAAATTGAAATTAATAAAATTAAGAAAAGAAGCGGAGAATTGGTTGATTTTGATATAAGCAGAATTGAAAAAGCTGTTGAAAAAGCTTTTAAGGAAACCGGTGAAGAGTTAAATGGTTTTTCTAAAAAAATTAGTAAACAAGTAGAGTCGGATTTAAAAAGACTAATAAAATATTCAAGTGATAAAAATTTTATCCCTACTGTTGAAATAATTCAAGATTTGGTGGAAGAAGAATTAATGAAAAATGAATTTGTAAAAGTAGCTAAAGCTTATATTCTTTATAGACAAAAAAGAGCTGAGCTTAGAGATAAGAGCTTAGAAATTCCAGAGCATGTAAAGAATTTAACAGCTGAGAGTAAAAAATATTTTAAAAATCCTTTATCAGAATTTATTTTCTATCGCAGTTATTCTCGTTGGATAGAAGATGAACAAAGAAGGGAAACTTGGATTGAAACAGTCGATCGTTATCTTTCTTATATGAAAAAGAATTTGAAAGATGCTTTAAGTGATAAAGAATACAATGAATTAAGGGATGCAATTTTAAAACAAGAAGTAATGCCCTCTATGAGATTATTTCAGTTTTCCGGTAAAGCGGCAGATAGAACAAATGTGTGTGCCTATAATTGTTCGTATATAGCTCCAGAAAGTTTTCAAGATGTGGCAGAAATTATGTATGTATCAATGTGTGGTACTGGTGTTGGTTGGTCGGTTGAAAGTCAAAATGTGGAAAAATTTCCTCAAATAATGATGCAAAACGGAAAAAAAACAGAAACATTTATTATTCCAGACAGCAAAGAAGGTTGGTCAGACGCGCTTGCTCTTGCTATGAAAACCTGGTCTGAAGGAAATGATATTATTTTTGACTATTCAAAATTAAGACCAGCTGGGGCTAGACTTAAAACCATGGGTGGAAAAAGTTCAGGCCCAGAACCTCTAAGACAACTTTTAGAGTTTACTAAAAAGAAAATACTAAACAGACAAGGAAGAAGACTTAGAAATATTGATTTACATGATATTATTTGTATGATTGGTTATTGTGTTGTTTCTGGTGGGGTGAGAAGAAGCGCCATGATTTCATTGTCAGACTTAGACGATGAAAATATAAGAGATGCTAAACAAGGTCAATTCTATAACACTGAGCCACAAAGAAGTTTAGCTAATAATTCAGCGGTGTATTTAAAAAAACCAAGTAATAAAGAATTTTTAAATGAGTGGATTGCATTAATTAAATCAGGCTCTGGGGAAAGAGGTATTTTCAACAGAGGTTCACTTGTAAAAACGATGCCAAAAAGAAGAATTGAGGTTCTAAAAGAGAAAAAAGGGTATTTTGATATTAGTGGTAATTTTATCCTTGGTCAGATGGGAACTAATCCTTGTGGAGAAATTATTTTGCAATCAAAACAATTTTGTAAT
>CAZMJW010000067.1:0-5447 GCA_964566915.1 uncultured Gammaproteobacteria bacterium | reverse complement strand
TCTTTTAAAAGATTTTTAGTATATTCATTGGCACCAATTTTTTATAATTTAGGAATTATTTTTGGGGCAGTATTTTTAGTAGATATATATGGTTTAAGAGGTTTAGCCTGGGGTGTTGTTATTGGTGCATTTCTACATTTAATAATTCAAGTTCCAGCAGTTTTAAACTTAGGGTTTCGTCATCGTTTTAAAATAAATTTCAAAGAAAAAAATACTTTAAAAATATTTAAAATGATGCCTCCAAGAACTATGAGTTTAGCGGTATCTCAACTAAATTTATTGGTTATTACTATTTTAGCCTCTACTTTAACTAGCGGATCTTTGGCTATATTTAATTTAGCTAACAATTTGCAATCATTTCCAGTAGGCATTTTTGGTATATCCTTTGCCATAGCTGCTTTCCCTTTATTATCTGAATCAGCCAAGAATAGAGAAAAATTAGCAAAAAACTTTTCTCAAACTTTAAGGCAGATACTTTTCTTTATTGTACCAGCTACTGTTTTAATAATTATATTAAGAGCACAAATAGTAAGAGTTGTTTTAGGTAGTGGTAATTTTGATTGGAATGACACGATTTTAACAATGAATACTTTAGGTTTTTTTGCCCTAAGTTTATTTGCACAAGCAAGCATTCCTTTATTAGTTAGAGTTTTTTATGCCCAAGAAGACTCAAAGACTCCTTTTATTTTAGGTTTATTTTCTATAATACTAAACATAATTCTATCCTGGTTTCTGTCAAAGAAAATTGGTGTGGCTGGCTTAGCTTTGGCTTTTTCAATAGCTAATATTTTTAATTTCTTCTTGCTTTTTATATGGATTTATGTAAAGAATGGAAGCATAAAACTTAGCAAAATCATTGTTGCGGTTTTTAAATTCAGTCTTTCGGCAATATTGGCAGGAGGAGCAGCGCAGGCAACAAAATATTTAGTTTGGCCCTTTATTGATATGACTAAGTTTAGTGGAGTATTTATTCAGTTAATATCAGCTGGAACTATCGGTTGCTTAGTATACGCTTTTAGTTGTTATTTATTGAAAAACAAAGAAATGATGAATTTAATGAATTCATTCAAAAAAAGATTATCATTTAAAAAAATTAATAATATTGGAGACTCTGGTGAAGCAAGAGGTTTATAACAAGATATTTATGGAAGAAAATAATCAAATGAATAAAATTAGAAACTTTTCAATTATTGCTCATATTGATCATGGAAAATCAACATTAGCTGACCGTATGTTAGAGCAAACTTTAACTGTAGAAAAGAGAAAAATGAAAGAACAATTGCTTGATGGCATGGATTTGGAAAGAGAAAGAGGAATAACCATTAAATTACAACCAGCTACCATGAATTATCAGGGTTATGTTTTAAATTTAATTGATACTCCCGGACATGTTGATTTTTCCTATGAAGTATCAAGATCACTAGCTGCTGTAGAGACTGCTGTTTTGTTGGTTGATGCTACCCAAGGAATTCAAGCCCAAACTTTAGCAAATTTGTATCTTGCTATTGATCAAGATTTAACAATTATTCCAGTGGTAAATAAAATAGATTTACCAGCCGCTGATGTTTCAAAAACAAAAAAAGAAATAATTGATCTTTTAGGTTGTAATGAAGATGAAATTATTGCTGCTTCTGGTAAAACCGGAGAAGGTGTAGAAGATATTCTTAACACAATAATTAAAATTGGTAATCCACCAAAAGAGCCAGATATAAACAAGGAAGAAGATGATAGGGAACTTCACGATAATTATGATAATGTTCCCAGGGCTTTGATTTTTGATTCAAAATACGATACTTATAGAGGCGTTGTTGCTTATGTTAGAGTATTTAATGGTGTAATTAAAAAAGGAGACAAAATTAGACTTTTATTTACTGGCGCAGTAAGTGAAGTTTTAGAGTGTGGAATTTTTAAACCTAATTATTTAGCTCAAAATGAATTAGGTCCTGGTTCAATTGGTTATGTTATTACTGGTTTTAAACAAGTTTCTGATTGTCGTGTTGGTGATACTATGAGTGCTGGAGTGGATATTAATAAAAGAATTAAAGCCTTACCTGGATATAAGGAAGTAAAGCCAATGGTTTATGCGGGAATATTTCCTAAAGAAGGGAATGACTTTAAAAATTTAAGAGAGGCAATGGAAAAATTAAAATTAAACGATGCCGCTTTATCTTATGAACCAGAGAGATCAGATGCTTTAGGATTTGGTTTTAGATGTGGATTCTTAGGTCTTCTTCATTTAGAAATTTTTCAAGAAAGACTTAGAAGGGAATATAATTTAGATCTAATTGTTACTATACCAAGCGTTGCTTATAAAATAGTTAAAACAAATAACGAGGAAGAAATAATTAGAACACCTCAAAGAATGCCCGAGCCTAATCATATGACATCAATATCTGAGCCATGGGTTAAGTTAGATATAATAAGCCCAAAGACATATATGGGTAATATTATTAAACTTGTCCAAGAAAAAAAAGGTGTTTATAGAAATACTGAATATTTGTCTACTGACGAAAATGGAAGAGTAATTTTACATTATGATATACCGCTTTCTTCAATTTTAACCGATTTCTATGATAAGATAAAAAGTGTATCTTCTGGTTATGCTTCAATTAACTATGATTACTTAGATTACCGAGAAGCAAATGTTGTTAAAATGGATATTTTAGTTGCTGAAGAGGTGGTAGAGTCATTATCAACTATAGTTTATAAAGAAGATGCTTTTAGAGAAGGAAAAGCTATTGTTCAAATCTTAAAAGATAGTCTTCCAAGACAAATGTTTGCTGTTAAAATTCAAGCAGCATTAAATGGAAAAGTTATTGCGGCAGAAAAATTACCAGCAATGAGAAAAGATGTTACCGCCAAATTATACGGTGGAGACGTAAGTCGTAAAAGAAAACTACTAGAAAAACAAAAGAAGGGAAAGAAAAAAATGATGGCCGCTGGAAAGGGTAGTGTAGATATTCCTTCTGATACTTTTGTTAAAATACTTAAAAGATAAATTTATGAAAAAAGCAAAAAAAAGAATAAAACAAGTACTTTGGGGAATCGTTTCTGCTATTGTTATTTTTTCCATGGTTGCTTGGACAATAATGTTTGGTTTTTAAAAAATGAAAATTTGGCAAAACCCCAAAAAAGCACCAGAAGAGTTATTTAAAATAAAAGAAATATCTCCACTTTTAATACAACTGCTTTATAATAGAGGATTTGATAATATTTCAGCCATGAAGGTCTTTTTGAGTTTAGAGCTTGAAAAAGAAAAGACTCTATCTTTTGATGAAAGTGATGAATCAAATTTTTATAACCCTTTTTTATTTAGAGACATGGAAAAGGCGGTTAATATTATTATCGAAACTATTAAGAAGAGGGATAAAATTATTGTTTATGGAGACTATGATGCGGATGGTGTTACTTCTTCAGCTATTCTTTTAGAAGCTTTACAGACATTTCATGCTGATGTGGAAATTTATTTACCAGATAGGGTTTCCGAGGGTTATGGTTTAAATAAGATGGCTATTAAAAAAATAGCTGAACAGGGATTTAGTTTAATAATTACAGTTGATAATGGAATTAGAAATAAAGAAGAAGTTGCTTATGCTAAAAGCCTTGGTTTAGAGGTTATTATAACCGATCATCACATATTGCCAGAAGACAGAAAAGATTTACCTGATTGTCCTATTATTAATCCTGCAGATAGGGAAGATAATTATCCTTTTTATTTTTTAGCTGGAGTAGGTGTTTCATTTAAATTAATTTGGGCTCTTTTATATAAAGCAGAAATAGATGTAAAACAAAAGAAAGCAATTTGCCAGAGAGCATTAGATTTAGTGGCTGTTGGCACAATTGCTGATATGGTTACTATGCTTGGAGAAAACAGATTATTGGTAAGAGAAGGTTTGAAAGTTATTAATAAAAAGAAGCGAGTTGGTTTAAAGGAATTGATTTCTTCAACGAGCATTAAAGATGAAAAAGAAATTGAATCTTGGAATATAGGTTGGCAGATTGGACCAAGATTAAATGCAGCCAGTAGACTCGCTCATGCCAATAGTGCCTTTGTTCTTTTAACCACCAAAGACGTAGAAGAAGCAAAAGATTTGGCTCAAGAATTAAATTTACGAAATCAGAGTCGACAAAAAATAACCGAAGAAATGTTTTCTCAAGTAGAAGAGCAAATTGATAACAATAACTTAGCCTCTATTATTGTGGGTGTTGCTAAAGAGGATCAGGTTTGGAACGAAGGGGTAATTGGTTTGGTTTCAGGAAAAATAACAGAAAAGTATTATCATCCTTCACTTGTTATAACCAGATTGGTTAAGGAATTTGAATTTGATTCAGAAAAAAAGAAAATGATTCCTAAAAAAGTTTCATTTAAGGGTTCGGGAAGATCTATTGAAGGTTTTAATTTAATTGAATCAATTGAAGAATGTTCTGATTACCTAGATAAATATGGAGGCCATCCTATGGCTTGTGGTTTTTCAATTGACGGAGAAGATAATCTAAAATTATTTCTTGATAAATTAGAAAAAATAGCTAAAGAAAAAATTGATAGTACAATTTTAACACCAAAAATTAAAATAGAAGCAGAGTTGAAAGCTAAAGATATAAATCTAAAAACTGTAGCAGAAATTGATAAATTGAGGCCATTTGGACAGAATAACTTACAACCAAAATTTGTTTCATATAATTTTACTATCGGAGACATAATGACAATGGGAGTTAATAATCAACACATTAAAATTCGTTTAACTCTAAATGATGATAGCGGATCAAACACTGTACGGGGAATAGCTTTTGGTGGATCTGATAAGTATAATAAATATAAATATGGAGATAAAGTTAACGTTGTATATTATTTAGAAATAAATGATTTTAATGGTAGAAGAGAAGTACAACTTAAAATAATAGATATTAAGATAAGTGAGAAATAATAATTTATTATAAAAAATTTATGAAAAAATATATTATTTATACAGACGGAGGGGCGCGTGGTAATCCTGGACCAGCTGGTATTGGAGCAGTTATTTATGATGAAGAAAAAAATATAATTGCAGAAATTTCTGAATACATAGGTATTACTACAAATAATCAAGCTGAATATAAAGCATTAATTGCTGCTTTAAAAAAAGCCAAAGAATTAAAAGCCGAAGAACTAGATTGTTATTTAGATAGCGAACTTGTAGTTAAACAACTTAAAAGAGAATATAAAGTTAAGAACCAAGATTTAGCGCCATTGTTTTTAGAAATTCACAACTTATCCTTATCTTTTAAAAATATAAATTACACTCATGTACGACGTGAATTAAACAAAGATGCTGATAAATTAGCTAATATAGCTATGGATAGAGGAGTTTAATTGTATTAATAATTATTATAAAAAAAGAAGCTTTTAAGAAGCTTCTTTTTTCTATACTAGGAAACCCCGCACGGAAGTCAAAGTAGTAATACTTATC
>CAZMJW010000066.1:0-5519 GCA_964566915.1 uncultured Gammaproteobacteria bacterium | reverse complement strand
CCATGATGCATTTTTTTAGTTAATATTTGTTAATTGTTAATTTATGTTACCCATTAATATGATTTTAGTCAAGTATTAGGCAGCTTTTTTAAAATCTTTATAATCATGAGTTGACTTATGAACAAATTTGTCTCCACCTATGTCGTAACCAGCGTGTTCGAGACTGTGGTTAAATATTTCTCCTAAAGTATGGGATCCGTGACTAGCAGCGTGACCAGCTCCATGGCTAACAGCGCTTGATATTCCGTGTTGAAGTAAATCCATGCCACCTATTAAAGACCCAGCCATTAAAATATGGGTACCAACTTTAGCATATTTTTTAAGCCTGTCATTAACTTTCTTTGATTTCATTTTCTTTTCATGAAGAGAAATAAGATCATCTAATGATCCATCAAACTTTTCAAGCATTTTATCTTCCTTTTTTTCTTGACGTTTATCTATTCCTTTTTCAACAAAATCAGCAATTTTTTCTCCAAGCATAACACCAGCCATTGATTTGCCAGCGGTAATAGCAATCTTTGTTCCAATTGCAACTACACCTAAACCACTAGCAGAGGCAAGAATTGTTCCTGTGGCTACAATCCCAGCAACCATGGCTGCTTGAGCATATTTATTTTTAGGTAAATGTTTTCCAATTTTTGCAAAAGCTTTTTTAATTTTACTATTACTTTTTTCACTGTTTGATTTTTCCCCAATTTCTGTTTCTAGTTTATCTAAAAGAGATAAAGTAGTTTTATTTAAAAGTTTTTCATAACTATCAGGACTTTCTTCTAATTGATTTTCAATTTCGGGTAAGACGTCTTCAATGGAGTCAGAAATATATTCTTTTTTTGAGGAATTTATTTTTTCTAAATTAGCTTCAATTTTTCCTTTAATTTTTTCCTTTTCTTCAGGACTTGCTTTTTTGTATTCTAACTTTAATCTATTATTTTCCTTTATACTTTCTGAAATATTTGTTATTAATTCACTTCTTTTTTCTAATTTGTTTTCATTTCCTTTAATTTTTTCTTTATCGTTTTCTTCTTCATTCTCAACTTGTTCAACCTTTTTCTTAAAATTTTCTTTTTCTTGATTTATTTTTTCCTCAGCCTCATCTTTTATTTCTTCCATGCCAGCAACTACTTCAGTGTCATTACTTACAGATTCAGATAAAGTCTCAAAACTTATTTTAAGGTTTTCTTGGCTTTTTTCGGCTTTTTCACTACTTTTTTCAAAAGCGTTTTCTTTTATTTCTTCAAGTGATTTTTCTGGATTAAAAGGGTTTTCTGCAGAGTTTTCAAAATTTTCTTGATTTTCTGAGGCATTTTCTAATTTTTTTGATTCTTTTTCTAAGTCCATATATTTACATGTTTTTTATATCTTCAAGTAGTTTGTTAATATTTTTTTTATCTGTTTTATTAGCCACACTTTTCATTTCTTCAATACTCTCATTAACAATTTTTTTTAAATTTAAATCAAGATCATTCAAATATGATTTAATGAGCTCAATTTTTTCTAATTTGTTATTATCATTATTCATTTTCTTTTTTAGCTTTTCTTTCTTCAAGCTTTTTCTTAATTTCATTTCTTATAAATTCAAAATCTTCTTTTGTTTCTTGGTTTTTTTCTTTTAATAATTCAGGATAGTTTAGCTCAATGTATGACACTATTTTTTGTTCATCTTCGCTATCTAGAACTTTTTCAAATCTTTCTTTTTCTTCTCCTTCTGATGTTTCAAGTATCTCTCTAGAAATTTTTTTAATTGATACTTCGCCTAGCTTTGAAAGGCTTTCGACGTCAATGTTTTCCGGTTCTAACTCTGAATTATTATTTTCTTCTTTATTCATATTGTTTTCAATTATTTCTTGGGTTTTTTCTACTTCCTCTTTAATTATTTCAGAGAAATTAGGTATTTTTTCTTGTAGAAAATTAAATATTTCTTTTTCAGCAGATTCTCCACCAGCAATTTCATCTAATTTTTCATTGTCTTCATCGCTTAACATCTCCTGAGATCTTAAGAGAATGTTTTGATATGAAATCTCTCCCATCTTTTTAAATACTTCTACTTTTTCCTCATCTTTCTTTTTTTCAATAGCTTTGTTAAATGGAGTTTGTTCCATATTGTTTCTTGAAAATCCAAACATATTATTATTAATTATTTTAAATTATTTTATGTATTTATTATATTATATTTTTTTTAAAAAATAAAGAGTAGTTTAAAATTTTTTTAGTAATAAAAAACTCCCAATAATAATTGGAAGTTTTGTGGACCCTAAGGGATTCGAACCCTTGACCCCCTGCTTGCAAAGCAGGTGCTCTAGCCAGCTGAGCTAAGGGCCCATATAACAAAATTAGATTAGCAATTTATTTTAAAAAGGTCAAGGTTTTATTAGTTCCATTTAACAAGCGGACTAACCAACCAATTCATAAAGGCGCTACCTGATCCAGTAATAAAGATAACTCCAATTATTGCAAATAATATACCAAGCATTTTATAACCAAGTCTAGTTCCTCCAGATGTACCGAAAAATTTTTCCGCCCAGGCCATTCTACCAAAATTATTTAAAAACCATTCTGATTTAACAACCAAAATAACTCCTGCTCCTAAAATTAAAATTCCAATTATTATGTTCATAATATTAATATTTAATATAGTTTAGTGGATTATATCTTGTACCGTTTATAACAACCTCAAAGTGGATGTGAGGACCAGTTGATCTTCCGGTTGAACCCATTGTTCCAATGTTTTCTCCCTTTGCCACCTTATCTCCTTTTTTAACATATAATGAGGTTAAATGTCCATAACGTGTTTTTGTGCCATTTCCATGATTTATTAAAATTGTGTTTCCATAACCACCATTCCATCCAGTTGCAGCAATTTCTACCGTACCAGCTTCAGCGGCATAGATCGGAGTACCAACTTTATTAGCAATATCTAAGCCGTTATGACTCCAGGTAAAGTATTGAGTTATTCTATGTCCCTCGGTAGGCCAAACCATGCTATTATCATCAACTGCTGTAGCATTTTCTACTTTATTAACTGGATTTGTTATTACGCTAGAATTACTTGTAGGTGTTTTTGTAGTATTAGTGCTTGGTGAAGAATAAGTGATACGACTAGCTCCAGGAAGTATTAGTTCTTGACCAATCTTTAAACCCTGATTTTCATTTAGATTATTCTTTTTAATTATTTCTGAGCTCTCAATATCATATAAAGAAGAGATTCTTGATAGACTATCTCCTGATTTAACAGTGTAGAGAAGGCCACTATATGGGAGTATGCTTAATTCTTGCCCAGGTTTAATTATACTATAATTACCTAAGTTGTTAGCCCATAAAACAGTATTAATTGTTATACCAAATCTAGAAGCAATAGTTGATACGGTATCTCCTGTTTGAACGGTATATTTAATTATTTCAGTTCTTTTTTGATTATTATTTGAAGAACCCGAACTTGTACTAGTTGCTGTTGTGCTAAATTCAGTGCTAATTATTGGTTTGTATATCAAATCACCGTCTGAATTTAAAGAAAAATTACTTAAATATTCTTGTCCATTATTTTCAATATAATAATCTTTCTCTAAATATTGGTTTTCTTTTTCTTCTGAGTTTAGTCTAGCAGTTTGAAGTATGAATGGATTTAATTTTTCCTCTATTAATTCTTCTTCAATATTTGTATCAAAATCATCAATAATTAAATTAGCAGCAGCTGTTTTAGATAGTTTAGCATTAGCAATTTTTATACCACTTGGACCAAATAAGTTATTAAAAAATAGGGTAAAAGCAATAATTATAATTACCAAAACTCCTAATTCTTTTTTTAAGAAAATTTTTAGTGATTGACCACCTAACTCATTTCTTTTAAGTCTAAAAATTGTGTAATAAATTTTTATTAAAAAATTATAAAAAAACAATTTAAACAATTTTTTAAATATAAAAAAAATAGCTGTGATAATAGCACTAAAAAACTTTCCTATTAGTGATAAAGCTTTTATTGCTACAAGACCACTATCTATTAATATTCTTTTAAGTTTTTGTTTAATTTTATACTTGATATGCTTAAATAATTATCGATTATTTCACAATTACAGAGAAAGCATCTTTTTTTCCATAAGCCTTAGGACCGGTTTGACAATACTCTTTTATATTCTTTTTAAAATACCCAGGCTTTGATTCTTGAATTAAGCCGACAATATAATAAGTTAAGGAAAATAGCAAGCCAATTTTGGCCTTTTTTGGTATTTTTATTTCTAGGCGACTGTTTTTAAAACCAAAATACTTATTTTCTTTAAAACTAATAACTAATTCTTTTTCCCAAGGAATAACAAACTTTGCGTGTCTTGCTTGACCTTCGCTAAAAGCTCTTATTGATAAACGTGAACCAAACAATTCATCTCTTTTTATTTCTAACATTTCTGATAATTGTGAAAAATTATCAGGTAAAATAAAGGAATAAGCTTTATAGTCTGAGAAATTTTTATTAATTTTAACTTTTTTGATAAAGTTTTTAATATCTTTAGCTTTTTCTTGACTACTTGATAAAATCATACCTAAGTAGGTAGATATGTTATATGTATATGGTTCAGCGATTTTTGGATAAATAATTACTTGATCAGCTATTTTAGATGCACTTGACTGAGGAGAACAACTAAGAAGAATAGTTTTTAAACCAATTTTTTTTAATTCTCTTATTTCCCAAACTGAATCCTTTTCTCCTGAAGCTGAAATAATAATTGCCTCTTTTATTATCTTTTTTTTGAATAATTCTTGATAATTTTTAATAACTTCTTTTAAATTACTTTCTGTAGCAAATAAAGCGGCTTGTTGATTAAATAGTATTTTGCCGGTATTTATCGCATTACCACTCCCAACTACTAGAGGAAAGTCAAACTTTTTTGTATTTAAGCTTGGCAATTTTTCTTTACTATAGAAATCTAAAGCTTTTAATAAGCTTTCTTTTAAACTATCAATGTTTTGTTTGTTGTTTTTCATATAAAATAATTATAATTCATCTTGATTTTTATTTCAATTCAAGCTATTGTAAAGAAAAAGCGTTATTTAATTCGCTATGTTTGTATTTTGTTAAATTAACGAATTTATTTTATGTCAGGACACTCAAAATGGGCAACCACCCACAGGCAAAAAGCCACTATTGATGCTAAAAGAGGAGCAATATTTACCAAACTTGGAAATGCTATTACTATTGCCGCTAAAGCTGGAGGAGATCCAAACGCTAATCCAAGTTTAAGATCTGCTATTGATAGAGCTAAGGGCGCAAGTATGCCTAAGGATAATATTGAAAGAGCTATTAAAAGAGGAACAGGAGAATTAGCCGGAGATATAATTGAGGAAATATATTATGAAGGAGTAATTCCGCCAAATGTACAAATAATTGTAAAATGTGTAACTGATAACAAAAATAGAAGTGGATCTTCAGTAAGACATATATTTACTAAAAATGGTGGAGCTCTGTCTTCGGTTATGTGGAATTTTTCTCAACGTGGAGTAATTAGAGTTGAAAATGAAAAATTATCTAAAAT
>CAZMJW010000065.1:0-5566 GCA_964566915.1 uncultured Gammaproteobacteria bacterium | reverse complement strand
TGTTGATAGGCCGGGGGATATGAAATATCTTTGCGATATAGCTAAACCAACTATTGCTGTTATTACCGCTGTTGGTCATTCACATATTGAATATTTTGGATCAAAGCAAAAAATTAAAGAAGAAAAACAAAATCTTGTTAAAGCTTTGCCTGCCAATGGTTTGGCAATACTAAATTGTGATGATGATTTAGTTTGTCAAATGTCAGCTATTGCTCGTTGTAAGGTAACAAAATATGGTTTTTTAGAAAAAAATGATTTAATTGCTCAAGATTTAAAATATAATTTAGAGAAAGGGAATTATGAAATATCCGGATTAAATTTCAAGTTTAATCATAATGGTTCAATTGTTCCAGTTCAAATGGATAATGTGATATGTAAAACAGCGGTTTATTCTGCATTAGCTGCCGCTGCCGTGGGATTATATTTTAATTTAAATTTAGTAGATATTGCTGCTTCATTGAAATCGTTTTCACTTCCAGCTGGTCGTATGAGTGTTATCGCTGGCAAAAACCATTCATTCATAATTGATGATAGTTATAACTCATCACCAGAATCGGCAAGTTTAGCCCTTGAACTTTTTTCTAAAATACAAGTGGATCACGATGTAAAAAAATATTTGGTAATTGGGGATATATTAGAAGTTGGTTCACTTAAAGAAGAAATTCATAGAGAGTTGGGTAGAAAAATAGCTAAATTAGATATAGATTATTTACTTTGTGTAGGAAAATCATCAAAATATATTGCTAAAGAAGCAGAAAGTAGAGGATTGAGCAAGAAAAAAATAAATTTATTTAATAAATCTGAAGAGGCTGGATTGTTTTTAGAAAAAAACATTGCAGCTGGAGATATCATATTATTTAAAGCATCAAGAGGTATTAAAATGGAGAATGCAATAAAAAAAATAATGCTGGAAGAAGATAAAATTGATGAATTATTAGTTTCTTAAATAAATATGAGAATATTGGTACTAGGAAGACAAAACAAATTAGGTTTTCATATTGTTCAAAGTTTTTCAGAAGACTATGATGTTTTTTCTTGGGATAGAGATGATTTTGATTTTTTAGATTTTGAACTTTTAGAAAATAAAATAAATACTTTAAAACCTGATTTAATTATAAATACCATATCATTTGATAATATTGATCGTTGTGAAAACGAGAAAGGCTTGGCTTGGGCTTTAAAATATAATATTGAATTTGTTTCCCATTTAGCAAAAATTAGTTTGGAGATAAACTCAATTTTAATGCATTTTTCATCAGAACAAGTATTTAGCGGTTTAAAGGAAAAACCATTTTTTTTAGAAGAGGAAACAACAAATCCGATAAATAAATATGGAGAAACAAAAATGAAAGGGGAAAATGAGATAATAAAATTGGGAAACAGGGGTTTAAAATATTATCTAATTAGAACTTCAAGGTTGTTTGGATTAAGTGAAGATGGTTTTGAGGAAGATGAAGATTTTTTTAAAGATTTATTATTCTTATATTATAAAGGTCAAAAAGATTTCAGAATAGTTAACGAAGAATTAGCTAATTTTACTTATGTTCCGGATTTAGCTGAGTCTAGTAAGAGATTGTGGGAATTAAAAGTTCCTTTTGGTGTTTATCATTTAGTTAATGAAAATCCCGCTACTTGGTATGAAGCAGCAGTTGAATTATTCTCAATATGTAAAATGCCTGTATATATAAGAAAAATTCGTAGTGAAGATTTATCAAAAGACGCAAGGAGGCCCAAATATGCTGTTTTAAAGAATGAAAAACTGAAAAAACTTAGACCATATAATCTAGCCTTAGCGGAGTATATAAATCAAATAAATAATACCATATGAAATTAGCTCTTGGTTTTATAAACTATAATCAAGCAAGTAGTAGATATTTAAATTATTTTTTACCAAGTCTAAAAGAAGCTTTGTCTTTTGCTAACCTTAACGATTCGCTGATTTTATCTTTTAATAATAGTTTTGAAGAAAATGGTCGACGTAGTGATGAAAATCTAAATAACTTAATTATCTCAAAATTTATTTCTGATAATCCTGAGTTAAATATAGAGGTAATGGAGTATGGCTCTAATTTAGGTTTTTCTTTTGCCTATAATAAAATGATTGATAGAGCAATTGAAAATGATTGTAAATATTTTTTAGTCATCAACCCAGATACTTTTTTAGCCGAAGATAGTATAGGGGAAATGATTAAAAGCATAGAAAGTAATGACGAAATTTCCTCTGTATCTCCAAAAGTATTAATGTGGGATTTTAAAAATAATGATTTTCTAACAAAGATTGATACTTTAGGAATAGCTATTCAAAATAACTTAAACTTTATTGATATAGCCCAAGGGGAGGAGGATAGAGAAAATCAAATATTAGAAAAAGAATATGATGGAAGAATAATCGGTCCAAGCGGAGCAGCGGGAATGTATAAATTATCTGCTTTAAAAAAAGTAGCCTATATAAAAGATGGTAAAAAAATGTATTTTGATGAAAACTTTTTTATGTATAAAGAGGATTGTGATTTAGCTTATCGTTTATTCTTAGCTGGTTTTAAATCAGATTATTCTTTGAATTCATTAATATTTCACGATAGAAGTTTAGGAAATTGTCATTTAAGTCTGTTTAAAAAAATAGTTGATAGGCGTAAAAAAAGCAAAAAAAGCCGATCTTATTCATTTATTAACCAGCATCTTATATATATTAAATATTTTAAAAAACAAAGTTTTAAAGCAAAACTTAAAATTTTATTAAAAATATTTAATCTTTTTATATTTTCGCTATTATTTGAGCAATTTAATCTAAAGAATTATAAACAAATAATAAAAAAAGGCTTAAATATAAGAAAACAAAGAATTGCTCTTGACTAATATAAAATATTGTGATAATGTTTTGTTAATTATTAAACAATTATTTTAATATATGTCAAAGATTTTTGAAGGCCTAAATGAAGGTCGAATTGAAGATTTATCAAATCTAGATGCTATAAAAATAGTAAATTTTTTATTTTCAGACCTTTTAGATAGGGAAAAAGATATTCTTTCCCGTCGTTATGGTTTAAATGGTGGTCGTGGAGAAACTTTAGAAAAAATTGGTAGTCTTCATAATTTAACTAGAGAAAGAGTAAGACAAATTGAATCAGCTAGTATTAAGAAAATTAAAAAGCTAGAGAAAGTTGAAGATTCAATTAATACTCTTAAAGAAACAATTAATGATCTTTTAGAAGAACATGGGGGTATGCTTAGAAAAGATTTCCTTTTAGATATTTTAACAGTATCTTGTTTAGAGTTGGGAAATAACCTTAATTCAGAAAGTCCTGAATACGAAACTAATAGAGAAATATATAATAATCATTTTAATTTTCTAATATCTAAATTAATTGATGATGAACTTGAAGATGTTAAAAAAACTGATGAATTTAATCAAGTTATTAAATTAAAAAATAGTCAAGTTGATTACTTTAAAGATTTAGCTGATGATTTGTTAAATAAGGTAGAAAATTTAAAGAAAGTTTTAAGTACTGAAGAATTAATAGAGCTACTTAAACAATTAGATTCATATAATCGTTATCAAGAACAAATTTCTAAAGAGTCCAAAATAGATATTACTAAAATATATAAGAGTAAGATTTTTAAAGATAAAGCAGAGATTATTAATAGTAATAAAATTTTATATTCATTAATTCAAGCTGTAAAAAATTTAGAAATGAATAAATATGGTCAATGGGGTTCAGCTTCTTGGTCTGAAATTAAACCAAAGACTGTTAATGATAAAATATATTTAGTCTTAAAACATAATAGCAAACCTCTTCATTTTACCGATATTGCTAAAAAAATTAATGAAATAGGCTTTGATAAGAAGAAAGCTAATCCGGCTACAGTTCATAATGAGTTAATATTAGACAATAGATATTATTTAGATAGTCGTGGAACATACGGATTAAGAGAGTGGCAAAATCAATAAAGATATTACTGTATGTATATGAAACCCAGATGAATAATCTGGGTTTTTTGTTTTTTAAAAACTATGCTAAAATATAAGTAATAGAAATATATAAATTTATGGAAATCGTTTTTGATTTCACTATATTTGAAAGATTTTTTGATTTACCAACCGGACAGCTTGTTTGGCGATTTTTTGCAAATTTTTTCTGGATGGTTATTGCTTTTGCTTATCTTTATGGTGTGCGTTTCTTGTATTTATATTGGTTAAGAGTTAAGTGGTCAAAGGGTCATAAATTTGTTCTACTAGCCATTGATATTCCCAGGGGAAATGAACAAACACCAAAAGCAGTTGAAAACATGTTCACGTATTTTGGTGGCGCTCATGGTTCAATTAGTTTTTTTGAAAAATGGTTTTTAGGTTTATATCAAAAATCTTTTAGTTTTGAGGTTGTTAGTATTAATGGCTATACTCAGTTTATTATTAGAACACCGCTCGAGTGGAGAAATTTAGTTGAATCAGCTGTTTATTCTCAATATCCTGATGCAGAAATATATGAGGTAGATGATTATGTAAATGAAGTACCACATAACGTACCAGATGATGAGTATGATTTTTGGGGAGTGGAATTTGTTCAAGGAGCGTCCGCTGCTTATCCAATAAAATGCTATCAAGAATTTGAACATTCCATTGGTCCAAGTGAAATGCAATTTAAAGACCCAATGGCTAGTTTAATGGATTTATGTGGGTCACTAAAAGACGGAGAGCAATTATGGTTTCAAATTGTTGTTATTCCAACTGATTTTTCGTGGATAAAAAATTCAGAAAAAGAAATTAATAAAGTTTTGGGTAGAAAACCAAAAGTTAAGGAAGACTTTTTAGATAAAGGAGTTAAGATTTTAGGTGATGTTAGTGAGATGATTTATCCTTTATGGGGTGATGTGGATGATAAGCCAAAAGAAGAAAAATCAAAAAACATGATGGATTTAACTCCAGGTGAAAAAGAAAAAGTTGAAGCAATTCAACGAAAAGCATCTAAAATGGGCTTTGAAGCTAAGATAAGAGTTATTTACATGTCTAAAAAAGATGTAATGAACAAAGCAAAGGCTGTATCTGGTTTTATTGGATTTATTAAACAATTTATTTCTCTTAATTTAAATAATTTAAAACCAGAAATGAAAAGAACGGCTACCAAAGGTGCTTATTTTGGTATCCAAAGACAAGTTAATAGAAAGAAGAGAATGCTTCTTAGTGCTTATATTGATAGATCTGATTCTATAGGTCCAAGCCCGGGAATTTTTAATATTGAGGAATTAGCTACACTTTGGCATTTTCCAGTGGAAGGTAGTGTTAAATCATCTATGATACAAAAAGCACTAGGCAGAAAAGCCGATGCTCCATCTTATTTGCCGATAGCTGATGATGAAGAAGAATCAGAAGATTTTATTTCAATGATTGAAAATGATAATAATGATGATATTGAGGATTTAAAAGCAGATTTGCTTGAAGAGAAAAGCAAAGAAGAAAATAATGAGTTAAATGAGGATTTATTTGAAGAAAAAAATGAATATCAGGCCGGACCTCCACCTAATTTACCAACTATATAATAAATTTAAAAAATGAGAATAGGAATTGATG
>CAZMJW010000064.1:0-5571 GCA_964566915.1 uncultured Gammaproteobacteria bacterium | reverse complement strand
TAATTTTATATAAAGAAGCATTAATGCTATTTAGCTCCTCTTTTTTACTTAAACCTTTTTTACTTAAACCTTTTTCATTTAATGAAGACAGGGTTTTTATTTTATCGGTTTTATATTTAATAATAATTTCATCTTCTATATAATCTTTATTTTCTACAATTTTAAAATTATAATCATTATTATCTGTTTTAGTTACTCTATTTTTTGAAGCAATAGTATATGAGACAAAAAAAAGTAAACAAAATAATACCAAACCTAAACTTAGATAAGTTTTTTTCATAAATTATTCATAAATTATATATAATCATTATAACAAATATATAAAAAAATAACATTGTTAATAACTAATTTTAATGTTATAATTAACCAACTAATAATAAATAATAAAAATATGAAAAATATTTGGTCTGCTTTATTTAATAGAGCAATAATTGATAAAAGAACTGGTTCACTAAGTTTAATTGATTCTATAGAAGAAATTACAGTTAATTTTTCTAATCCAGAAGAATTAAGTAGAGACAAAAAGAATATACCAATAAGATTTACTATAATCGGTTTATGGAGTGATGAAAATATCTCAGAAAAAAGAGAATTTGAATATTTGGTTGAAATACTTGACCCAAACGGAGTAAAGATAAGCGAATTTAAAAACAATCCCGTTTTTGAAGAAGGTAAGAAAAGACTTAGAACAATTGTTGATGTAAATGGTATGGGAGTGACTACCGAAGGTGATTATCAGGTTATAGTAAAATACAAAAATAATTTGGAAAACGATTATCAAATAGTATCTCAGATTCCTTTGTCGGTTAAATTTATTCTTAACACCCCTATTAATAGCAAGAAATAAACATTTATAAAATATATAAAAAAAGAACTAGTATTATTGTACTAGTTCTTTTAATTTGTAGTCCCTAGGGGAATCGAACCCCTGTTACCAGGATGAAAACCTGGCGTCCTAACCACTAGACGAAGGGACCAAAAAATTTAATAAAAAATAAGGATTTAAGTTTCCTTAATCTCAAGGCTATTTTATATATTTTTAAAAAAAATGTCAACATGCTATAATAATTTAGCTATAATAACATAAATTAAGTTATTTCTTATATATGAAAAGAAAAAAAATTGGCATTGCTTTGGGTTCAGGAGGCTTAAGAGGAATTGCTCATATTGGTGTTTTGAAAGTATTGGAAAAAAATGGAATAAAACCAGACTTTTTAACAGGATCTTCTATTGGAGCTTTAATTGCCGCTTATTACGCAAACTTAGGTTCAATTGATGAATTAGAAAAAAAGATGAAAAAATGGCCTATAGATAATCTTTATAAATTTTTAGATATAAGCTGGAGTTGTGGTTTAATTGCTGGAGATAAATTTTCAAGCTTTTTAGAGAAAGAGTTATCAGGTTTGATGATTGGTAGAACTAAAATACCCTTAAAAATATTAGCAACTGACTTGGTTAGCGGACAAGCACATATTTTCAAAAGTGGTGATTTAGCTAAGGCAGTTAGGGCAAGCATATCAGTTCCGTTAATGTTTAAGCCAATCAAATATGGAAATAAATTACTTGTTGATGGAGCTTTATCTAGTCCAGTGCCAATTAAATATTTAGATGAAGAGTGTGATGTTTTAATTGGTGTTAATTTGTATCACATAAATGAGTTTGTAAAAAGAAATTTCAATATAAAAAATGTTGCTTTAAGAAGTACTAGAATAACTTTGTATAATTTAGCTAAAGAAGATATTGAAGAAGCGGATGTGGTTATTGCGCCAGACACCTCAGAAATAATTAGTAGTTCAAGTTTATCAAAATACAGTAGGGAATCTCTTGAAAAATTAATAAAAATAGGTGAAAGAGAAGCTAAAAAAATGTTACCAGAAATAAAAGAATTATTGAAAAAATAATATGAAATACAGGTTTTATACAACCTCAAAGAAAGCCTGGAAAGCAATGTTAAAGGAAATTTATTTGGCTAAAAAATCTATATATTTAGAGATGTATATTTTTTTAGATGATAATGAAAAAGATTATGATTTTATCTCAGCTTTAAAAGAAAAAGCAGAACAAGGATTAAATGTTAGTGTTATTGCCGATGCTTATGGTAGTTCTAAATTATCTAATAAAACAATAAAAAGTCTCAAAGAAAGCGGAGTAGAATTCATTTTTTTTAGCAATTTATTAAGAAGAACACATCGAAAAATATTAATTGTAGATGAAAAAATTGCCTTTACCGGTGGAGTGAATATTAATAAAAAAATAATTGATTGGAAAGATTTACAAATTAAAATAAGTGGACCTATTGTTAAACCCTTTTTAAAGTCATTCGCTAAAGGATATAAATTGGCTGGAGGAAAAAAAGAATCAATATTAAAGTATAGTAAATTATCTCTTAGAAAAAGAATAAAGACTTTAGTTTTGGATAGTTTTTCGTCTAAAGAAAAAAAATTATTTTTACCAGATTATTATATTGATAAAATTTTAGAAGCTGAAAAAAATATTTATATTATTACTCCGTATCTAGTTCCACCTAGAAGGCTTATAGTAGCAATAGATACAGTTTGTCGAAAAGGAGTTGAAGTTAAGATAATTATTCCTAATGATACCGATATAAAAATGTTAAATAAGGTAAATTTTTTAAACGCTTGTAGATTGTCTGCTATGGGTGTTAAGTTTTTTTTAGCAAAGTCAATGAATCACGCTAAAATTTTATTAATAGATAGTAAGCTTGCTTTAGTTGGTTCACAAAATGTGGACATTCTTTCTTTTAATTTTAATATTGAAACTGGAATATTTTTTAGCCAAAAGAAAGCAGTTAGTGATTTGAAAATTATTATAGATAAGTGGAAGAATGAGGCTATTCCTTTTAATTTTAAGGATAAAAAAATATCTTTTACAGATAATCTTTTAATATTTTTTATTAAATTATTTTATCCTATTTTTTAATTAAATATATTACTCTTGTTTTTTTATTAAATCTGCGTTATAATTGGGCTTAATTAATTAGCAATTTTTCCAACCTATATGAATGCAGATTTTATTAAGATAAAAGGAGCAAGAACAAATAATTTAAAAAACATTAATATAGATATACCAAGAAACAAACTAGTTGTAATAACCGGGTTGTCTGGTTCTGGTAAATCATCTCTTGCTTTTGATACTATTTATGCTGAAGGTCAACGTCGATATGTAGAATCATTATCATCATATGCCAGACAGTTTGTTGGTTTAATGAATAAACCAGATCTTGATTTAATAGAAGGGTTGTCTCCAGCAATATCTATTGATCAAAGAACTATTTCTCACAATCCCAGATCAACAGTTGGAACAGTTACGGAAATATATGATTATTTAAGACTTCTTTATGCGAGAGCCGGAAAACCTATTTGTCCTCACTGTCAAACTGAGTTAAAAAAAGATTTTACTGAAATAAAAAAGACTAAAAAAATTGGGAAAAGAATAATAAAATCTTCTAGTATAGATCGTTTTTATTCTTGTCCTAAGTGTTCATATCGGCAAGCAGAATTAGAACCAAGAGATTTTTCTTTTAACTCAGCTCATGGAGCTTGTCCTGATTGTGGTGGTTTGGGAGAAAAAATGGAGATTGCTACCGATTTAGTCTTTAATAATAATCTTAGTATCTTAGAGGGCTCAATAAAACCATTAGCTCATGTCAATTTAAATAATAATCCACTTATCAATGATCTAAAAGAGTTAGCTAAAAGACATAATATTGATTTAAGAACAGCTCTTAAAGATATTAAAAAAAGCGAAAAAGACTTACTTCTATTTGGTGATTCAAAGTGCGAAGGCATTGTTTCTTACTTAGAAAAAAAATATCAAAGTACAAAATCAGGAACAGTAAAATCAGAAATCGAAAAATCAATGAGATCAACTCTGTGTTCAAGTTGTTTTGGCCAAAGATTAAAACCTAGTTCTTTGGCAGTAAAAATAGATAAAACTTCAATCATGGATTTATGTAATAAAAGCTTATTTGATTTAAATAAATTTTTGAAAGATTGGTTAAAAACACCAGATATTTTTAATGGTAATTTTCAAATTGTTGAACCAATTTTAAATGAAGTAATTAAAAACTTAGAATTACTTGATAATGTTGGTTTGTCTTATTTAACACTATCAAGAGCAGCAGCCACATTGTCTGGGGGTGAAGCTCAAAGAATTAGATTAGCTTCACAAGTAGGTTCCTGTTTAAGTGGTGTTTTGTATGTCTTAGATGAGCCTTCGATTGGATTACATCAGAAAGACAATGATCGTCTCATTAATACATTAAAAAATCTTCGTGATAACGGAAATACAGTTATTGTTGTAGAACATGATGAAGCAATGATGCTCCAAGCTGATTATTTAATAGATATTGGACCTGGGGCTGGAGAAAATGGCGGAGAAATACTTTTTGCCGGAAAACCACAAGATATCAAGAAAGCAGAAAATTCTATTACTGGTCAATACTTAAGCAAAAAGAAAAAAATAATTAAACCAAAAAAATATCGAATAGGGAATAAAAAATTTCTTAAAATCATAGGTGCTACAGAGCATAATTTAAAAAATATTGATGTAGAAATTCCTTTAGGTAAACTTGTTTCAATTACTGGTGTTTCTGGTTCAGGTAAATCAACTTTACTAAATGATATTTTAGCTAAAGCATTGTCAAAAAAATATCATCGTGCAAAAACGGAACCAGGAAAACATAAAAATATTTTAGGTCTTGAAAACTTAAATAAAGTTATTGATATTGATCAATCACCTATTGGAAAAACTCCAAGGTCAAATCCGGCCACCTACACTGGCGTTTTTGCTTATATTAGAGATTTATTTGCTAACACTGATGAAGCTAAATCAAAAAAGTTTGGACCAGGTCATTTTTCTTTTAATGTTCCTGGTGGTCGATGTGAAAATTGTGGTGGTGATGGTTCAATAAAAGTAGAAATGCAGTTTTTAAGCGACGTTTTTATTACTTGTGATGTTTGCGGAGGACATAGATTTAAAGATGAAATACTGGAAATAAAATATAAAGGGAAAAATATATTCGAAGTTTTAGAAATGACTGTATCTGAAGCACTTAAATTTTTTGTTAATTATAGCGCAATAGCTAAAAAATTAAAAACCTTAGAAGATGTTGGCTTAGGTTATATAAGACTTGGACAAAGTGCAACAACTTTTTCTGGCGGTGAAGCACAAAGAATTAAATTAGCATCAGAATTATCTCGACGAGCTACTGGTAAAACTCTATATATTCTCGATGAGCCAACAACCGGTTTACATTTTGATGACATTGTTCGTTTGTTAAAAGTTTTAAATATGTTGGTAGATTGTGGTAATTCTGTTATCATTATTGAACATAATCTGGATGTAATAAAATCATCCGACTGGATTATTGATTTAGGACCAGATGGCGGAGAAAATGGTGGTTATGTAGTTGCCAGTGATACTCCTAAAAAAGTAGAAGAAAATAAAAATAGTTTAACTGGAAAATATTTAAAAAAAGTCTCGAATTAATTCGAGATTTTTCTATACTAGGAAACCCCGCACGGAAGTCAAAGTAGTAATACTTATCTT
>CAZMJW010000063.1:4048-5704 GCA_964566915.1 uncultured Gammaproteobacteria bacterium | reverse complement strand
AAGTCCTACTCAACAAAAAAGTATACCATACAGGTATACTTTTGTCAATCTGCGGAGAGGGTGGTACTATATTGGAAAGCACTTTAAAAAATAATTATCTTTTCTCATTCTCGATAGTGGTTTTTGTAAAAACAACATCCGCCTCCCCATTAGACTCTTTCATACCCTTTTTATTTGCTAAAAAACGAGTATTATCATCTATCCTTTTAAGTAAACTGACTATATCGTTTATCTTCCAATACCAAGTCTTAATTTCTCTAACTAACAACCAAATGATAAATAATATTAGGATAACTATAAGTATAGTTGAGATATTTGATTTAATTAATTCTTCTATAGCCAGGGTTAAAAAATTTTGGCTACTTGGAAACAATGAAGTCATATTATTTATTATTAATTATATCCTATTGTTTTTTTGGTTTTAGACTACCAAGAACCACATAATAGAAAATTCGTCTTAATAATTCAAACACAACGAAAATTGAAATATTGCCTATAATTAAATATCCGATATTTTTATAATAATTATATTTACCATCTATTGAAAACAAATGAATACTATAATCAAGATAATTTGATTTTGCAAAAGAGTAGCTCGCTTCAATTTTCTTTATTTCACTATTTAAATAGTTTTCATCGTAATTCTTTTTGTCATCTTTTGTGCCCGTTATTTCATATGTTCTCTGTAAAGCGTAAACATCTAAATCTCTAACATCGGTGCCATAACATTCTTCAAGAATCTTTTTGATTTCATTATCATTATACCCCTCAAAGAAGCCTTTATAGTCAAACCCCCCTTTAATGTATTTAACTGAAATATCCACGTCAGTATCTTTTAAGGAAAACTTTTTATCATTCAAACAGGAAATAATAGTTTTGTCCTTATCAACAGTAGCCGTCCATTCACTGATTATGATGCCATTAAAAAAAATAAGAAACACTAAAAATGTTAAAATAAATATCACTTTTAATAACCTATACCACATCTTAGAATTTAATGATGCCACAGTTTTTTCCATATATTTTTTATTTAATTATTTCTATAAATTCTGGCGTTGAGGATACAAAAGAAAAATCTGGCTCATTCTTAGCTTCTTCAATAAATTTTTTATTTCGGCCAACGGCTTGTTTCAGCGCCTCTAAACACTTATCTTTATATTTCAAAAGGCCATACATTTTAGCCTGACAATACAAAACATCATCGTTCCTCCATCCAATTGCTAAAGCAGAATGTAGCAATTCAATAGCTTCTTCGCTTTTCCCTAATCCAGCAGAGGCCAAGCCTTTATTTACAGCCAACTCTGTAGAATACCCTATATTTAAACCGATAGAAGCCTCTTTATATGCTTGAGTGAAATTTCTTAACCTATAGTAGGCATAACTTATATTGATCTGGTAGCTATTAAAATTACATTCTCCATGATATGACCCCTCAACCTCTCTAGCTTTTTTATAACAATCGATGGCTTCTTGGTATTTTTTCATTTCTAAATATATATCCGCTTTTGTATTGAAATATTTAGCATCACCAGGATTAATTTTAATCGCCATATCTATACTGGCGATAGCATCATCATATTTTTTCAACTTTATTAAATTATCAGCTTTTTCATTATAAAAATCCGGAATATCAGATTTAACTGATATAGCTTTATT
>CAZMJW010000063.1:0-4038 GCA_964566915.1 uncultured Gammaproteobacteria bacterium | reverse complement strand
AATACCATGCTTTAAAACGTTATCAGAAATATCGAATTTTTTTTTATTATTTTTATAGAAAGATAATTCTGGACTTAATGCGGCTATCTTACGTCCATCAATGACTTCTCCAGTAGATATAGCTTTATTTAAAACAGCGATTGATTCTTCATATTTCTCTAATTTTTTTAAACACATTGCCTTATTCATGTATGCTATTTCGTCGTCGTTCTTTAATTCAATGGCTTTATCAAAATATTCTAAAGCCTCATCGCATTTATCTAATTGGGATAATAAAATCCCCTTTGTTCCATATGCTTTGTTATCTTTAGGACTTTTAGAAATAATCTTTTCAATAATTGTTAGCTTGCTTTTAGGATTATTTTCATAAGCATAATTCTGCCATAAAGAATAAATTATATTTTTTCTTTGAAGTTCGCTATCAATATCATCTACCTTAGAGCTTAATTTTTGAGAAACCCTTTTTATTTCTTCTTTGGCTATTTTATTAATTTTTTCTTTTGCAGAAGACTTAACATTACGAAAAGTATTCCATCCCAAAATGGCAGAAAAAGACACCAATAATCCCAAAATGATTAAAAAATAGTTAATTGTATCTTTTGAATATTGTAAAATCCTATCAGCATTTTGATACGCTCTATCCGACATCTCATTCTGTCGTGTTGTTATGCTTTCTATTTGCTGCTGATAGTTGCCATTCTCCACTTGAGTAATGGTTGAACTAGCTAAAACAAGGTTATTAGAAAAAATAAAACCAAATACAGACACCAATAAAAGTGAGCATAAGAAATTAGTTACTTTTTTCATAGACTTAATAACATAAATGATTATACCTTAACTATACCTCCAAATCCCCTAAAAATCAACAAAAATGACCCAAAACCTTAGGTCAAATCTTTGGTTAAAGATTGTCTAATGCCCCTATGCTATTCTGAAAATATTGATTAAAAAGACCAATAAAAACAATAGATATGACTAGTTCTGAAAAATGTTTACAGAACTTTTCAGAACTTTAATCTGCTACCATAAAAATATAAAAATCATTAGCCTTTTTGATAGAAAATTTCCGTTAATTTACCCCGAAACTTTCGAGAAATCTGGTTTGTTAAAGTGATAATATGGCCGGCTGCTGCCCTTTTTCCTTTTTTGGCGGCATCCCCTTGGGGGAGCCGAAAAAGGAAAAGGCAGACGGCAAGTGAGGCTTGAGACTAGAAGTGTTGGCCCGGCCCCCTCCCTATATAATTAACTTGACTATACGCACACACCGGGCCGTCACTACGAATATTAAACAAAATATTAAGTAATTGATAAATATATGAAATACATCCTCTATGTTAGAAAGTCTAGCGAAGATAAAAGTAAGCAGATACTCTCACCTGAGAGCCAAGTAGCGGAGATGAAAAAATTAGCCTCTAATCTAGGACTAGATATTGCTTTGACATATACCGAAAGCAAGTCGGCTAAGTTGCCAAACAATAGACCTCTATTTTCTGAGATGATTAAATTATTAGAAAACAGTTCTGAGGAATATGGGATTATCTGTTGGAAGATAGATAGGTTATCTAGGAATCCAATAGATAGCGGAAAGATTCAATGGTTATTACAACAAGGCAAGATTAAGGTTATTCAAACATCTGACAGGCAATATCTTCCCTCTGATAATGTCTTGCTCTTAAACATTGAGGGCTCAATGGCTACTCAGTATATTTTAGACTTATCTAAAAATGTTAAGCGTGGAATACAAACTAAAATAGAAAAGGGGCTATGGCCCAACATTGCGCCCATTGGTTATTTAAATGATGGGAAAGGTGGAATATTGGTTGATAGGGTTAGAGCTAGATATATTAAGAAAATATTTAAACTATACTCTAGCGGTAATTACACAATGAAAGAGTTGGCTGATTTAATGTATAAAGAGGGGTTTAGGAGTAGATCAAATGTTAAATATCACAAGAGTAAAATATATAAGTTGATTAATGACCCTTTCTATTGTGGCACTATGTTATTTCATGGGAAAGAATATCCGGGTAAACATGAAACAATAATCTCTCGGAAACTATTTGATGAATGTCAAAAAGCAATGGAATTAAAACAACATCCTAAGAAGAAGCGGATCTATTTCCCTTTTAGAGGACTAATGACTTGCGCTAAGTGTGGCTGTCTATTAACGGCAACGAGGAAAAAGAAAAAGTATGTCTATTATTACTGCACTAATGCCAGAGGTAATTGTTCTGAACATAATAACTACTTAAAAGAGGAAGAAGCGATTAAGGCACTATCAGAAGTATTTGATAGATTAGTAGTTAGCGAGGAAATGGTGGAGATAATGCATCAAAATAGTCTAGAGTTTTTCATTAACAATAATCCGGAGCGCAGAGAGTATCTAGAAGCCAAGCAGGGGCTAGAAAATGAGCTAAGACGATATCAGAATAGAAAAGACGAGCTATTTAATCTGCTTCTTGATAAAACGATAACGAAAGAGAATTATGAAGAAAGAGAAAAGATTATATTAATAGAAATAAATAACTTTACTGAGGCTCTAAAAAAACTAGAAGATGAGCAAGAAGTTGTCTTAACAGAAAAAGATTTGGAACTCACCAAAGAATTCTTTTTATCCCCTAAAAAGCACAAAAAAGCATTTTTAAAAGTCAGTTTGGATGACAAAAGGAAAATGATATCTGGACTAGTTTGGAACTTATCAATAGACAACAAAAAATTAGCTAAGGTTAGTTTCAAAGAACCCTTTGAAACCCTAGCTAATTCTGCTAAAAACACCGATATTGACAATCTGCGGGGTGTTGGGGACGCTATTCGAACTTTTTTAAATAAAAATATTTAAAGTTAGCCAAATTACTTCTGGGCGATTATCCTGGCCACTCCATGTTTATGTGGACTAAGAAAACCGGTGTGCCCTGGATCCAGTATGATATTTTCCAGATAATAAAATATCTTATAACCGGAAAAAATATTCAATAATTCTTGCTCTTCGAAATAGCTGGCAAATTTATTATCCGAGAGAAAACTGGGATCATCCTTGGTAAAAACCTCAATAATAATATAAGAGCCCTTTTGAATATTGTCTTGTAAACTATTTAATATTTTCAAAGCTTTATCCTTATCTAAAAAATTTAAGACATTACGACAGATTATCACCTGATATTTATTTTTTTCTATGCCAAAATCATTAATATCGCCGCAAATCAATTCTAAATTATCGAGCTTAAATTCGTCTTTTTTAATTTTTATTTGGTTAATGGCCACATCCGAACTATCAATAGCGATAACGGAAAAATCATTCTTAGCTAAAAATAAAGAGTCAATTCCCTGGCCACAACCCAAATCAAGGATTTTGCTGCTTGGCAAAAAGTTCTTCCAGATAAGGCTTAAAATTTGACTGGGTTTGACATCTTCGCTAACATTAGAAGATGAGTATATTTTATTATATTTTTCCATATTTTTATGATAGAAAATAATTTTTTTAAAAAAAATCCAGAAGAAGAATTAATTAATAAATTTGGATTAAGAAACGCACCACTAGAATACACCGAAAATGATGCAATTAATTATAGTTCTCAAATAAATGAGACTGCTGATTTGAAAGAAAATCCCGATAATTTGATACGCCGAACTTTTGAAATGCTGCCTAAAAATTTAGAAGATAAACGAGTTATAGACATTGGGTGTGGCGAAGGAAGGTGGGACAGATTAATGGCTGAACACGGAGCTATGGTGACCGGAATTGACTCAAGTAAAAAAATGATTGATATTGCCAAGGAAAGATCTAAAAAATTTGACGACAAAATTGAACTCCTTAGAACGAATATTTGCAATCTGGCCGATAGTGACAAAAAATTTGATTTTGCCTTTTCTTGCTATACCTTTAATAATATTAGCAATTTAAACGATATTTTTCAAATATTGAATAAAATATTAAAAAATAATGGAGAATTAGTAATTGCGACAAAATTATTGGATTTTAGTGGTACGGAAAATAAAATATTAAAAAAATATTATTTACCAATAAAATCAAAAAAACAT
>CAZMJW010000062.1:0-5761 GCA_964566915.1 uncultured Gammaproteobacteria bacterium | reverse complement strand
CAGAAAGAAAAATTTATTGATGGTTGTGTTAAGAATGGTATTTATAAAGAATTAGCGGAAAAAGTTTTTTCTTTCATTGAACCTTTTGCTGGTTATGGATTTAATCGTAGTCATGCTGCTTGTTATGCTTTAATTGGTTATCAAACTGCCTATCTTAAAGCTCATTATCCGGTTGAATTTATGGCCGCTCTTTTAACTGCTGATCAAGGTGATACAGATAGAATTGCTATTGAAATTGAAGAATGTCGTAATATGGAAATTAATATTATGCCACCAGATATTAATGAATCTTTTGGTAGTTTTACTGTTGTTTCTAGTAATACAAAAGAAAATAAGCCAATTGATAAATTAGAAAAACTAGATACAATCAGATTTGGTTTAAAAGCAGTTAAAAATGTTGGTGATCATATTGTAGAAGAAATTATAAATGAGAGAAAAAACAATGGACCATTCTTAGATGTTTTTGATCTTTTAGAGAGAATAACCGATCGGGATTTGAATAAGAAATCCATGGAAAGTCTAATAAAATGTGGTGCTTTGGATAGCTATGGTGAGCGCGGTCAACTATTATCTAACTTAGAAAGACTTTTAAGCTATAATAAAGAAGCAGCTAAAAACAAAGCTAGTAAGCAAAGTAGTTTGTTTGCTGATGTTCCTACTGCTAATTTAAGTAAAATGAAATTGATTGATGCTAGTCCTGTTGATCAGAATGAAAAATTGACCTGGGAAAAAGAACTACTAGGATTATATGTAAGTGAACATCCATATAATATATTCAGACAACACCTTAAATCCTATGCTTGCCCTTTAGCTTCATTAGCTTCATATCGAAATAAGCAAGGAGTTGTAATTGCTGGAATAGTTTCGAGTATTAAAAAAATATTAACAAAAAAAGGAGAAGCAATGTTGTTTGCTAAAATTGAAGATGCTACAAAGTCTATTGAAGTATTAGTTTTTCCAAAGGTATATAAAGAAAATCACGATTTATGGCAACCAGGACAGGCGTTAATAATGGATGGTAGTGTATCTGAAAAAGATTCAGATATTAAATTTTTAATAGATAGAGTAATGCCTCTTGATTATCAAAATCCACTTGACTCAATTGATAGTTTTAAAAAAATGAGAATGGAAACAGCTGGACAAACTTTCAAGAGAAATAAATTTAATCAATACAGAAACAATAGTGTCGAAAAAAAAGATGAGAACAAAAAACTTGATGTAAAAAAAGAAGAATTAAAAAAACCACTTAAAAAGATAAGCGACAATCCTTTAAAAATATCTTTACATAAAGAGCTTAATAAAGAGAGTTTAGATTTTTTAATAAATATTTTTTTAAAGAATAAAGGGGAAGACGAAGTTTATTTTAAAGCTGTAGAAAATGGAAAAGCTAAAATAATTAAAACTTCTTATTTGGTAAAAAATGATAATAATTTAAAAAAATACTTAAAAGAAAAGGCAAATAATATTTTTGAAATAATTGATTAATTATTTATAATTAATTTATTTGTCGCTTATTCAAATTTCTGTTATAATTTAAAAAGATAATTTAAAAATCTTTATTTTTTTATTTAAAATATGCCTTCAACAACTAAATCAAAAAAATCTTCTTCAAATCAAGAAAAAGAAGAAAAGAAATCTTTAACAAGCAAAAAAAGTACTTCTAAAAAAAGAGGTCCCGGGCGTCCATCGAAGAAAAAAAACGAAACCAAAAAAACAAATAAGCCAAAAACCAAGAAGTTAAATACTAAAAGCATTAAACCGCAAAAAAAAGCTAAGTCGGTTATTGTTGACGTAATTCAAGATGATGATGAAATTGATTTTTTTAGATCTTCAGCTGAAGATATTATTAAGCATCAAGAAAATAGCATTGAACCAGATGTTTTAGTTGAAAGAGCAGAAGACTTAGCTATTGATGGCGAAGATTATATAAAAGAAAAAAGCGAACTACATTTAAAAGCGGCTGAAATTGATAGTCAAAAAAAATATTTTGAAGAATTAAACTATGAAATAGAAAAAACTCAAATAAGAAAAGATGATATAACTGACAATGAAATAGAGGAAATACTGGAAGAAGAATTTGATGGTGATGTAAAAAGTATAGGAAAAAAATATAAACAAAAAAGTGAAGGAAGAAAATTAGGATTATATAGTAGTTTTGTTTGGAAGTTTGCTGCTGTTTTTGCTTTTATATTTTTGTTAATATTTTTTGTTTCTTTTTCTTCTTTAAGTATAGATATAGTTCCTAAAACAGAAACTCTAAATGAAAGTACACTTATTAAAGTAACAACTGATGATAGCTCAAGAACTGCTAGTTTTATAGACCCCAGAGATGAGGTTCAGGGTTTAATTGAAGAAATGAATATAAGTTTTGAAAAAGAATTTATGGCAAGTGGAGAAGAGTTTGTTGGAGAAGATATAGTTGGAAAAGTAAAGATAGTAAATGATTATAGTCGCAGTCAGTCTCTTGTTAAAACCACTAGACTTCATGCACCAGACGGAAAAGAATATCGTATAAATGAAGCAGTTAATATCCCAGCTGGAGGTGAGGTTTGGGTAGATATTTATGTAGAAAATCCTTCAAGAGATTTAGCAATTTCTCCAACTAAGTTTACCATTCCCGGATTGTGGTCAGGGCTTCAGGATTATATTTATGCTCAAAGTGAAGAATCTTTTAAATTTGAGCAAAAAAAAGAAAAGTATGTTAGGGCAAGTGATTTAGCTTTAGCAAAAAATGAGAGTGAAAATGAATATAATAAAAAACTACAAAAAAATATTTCTGAGAGAAAAAACTATTTAGAAAAACAAGACGAACAAGAGAAAGTGGCGGTATATTTAAATGATTTCATTAAAACATCAACTGAAGCAGAAGATAATCAAAAGACTGAGTCATTTAAGATGACAGTTGATGGAAGTGCTAAGGTAGCCTTTTTTAACAAAAAAGATTTAGAAAAAATTGCATTAGGAAAACTCAGTCTTTTAGTACCTGATGGAAAAGAATTACTAGAATTTAATCCAGACAACATTTCTCTTATTTTTCAAAGCTACAATGAAGATGATAAAATTGCTCAAATAAAAGCAAATTTTACTGGACAAATGATTCTTAAGAATAATGAAAATCCAATAAACAAAGAGTCAATAACTGGCTTGAATGAAGATCAAATTAAAGCTTTTCTCTCAGATCAGGAAGAGATAAAAGACTATACTTTAAACTTTAAACCTTCATTTATTAAAAAAGCACCAAAGCTTGTTGATAAGATAGAAATCAATATAGTCGAAGAATAAATTTAACAATATATCTATAAACTATAAAATAAAGAGAGACAATTAATTTTGTCTCTCTTTTATTTTTATGCTACAATTAACAAATAAATAAAATAATTTATACATTAAATACATTAACAAAAAATAATTATATTTTTTTGTTAATTATTTATGTTTATTTATATATACATCAATAATCCATTATTATTTTACAAACAATATGAAAAAGTTATTCTCTCTAAGAAACATTGCTATTACCTCATTTCTAATAGCTATCCTATCTCTTGGTTTTCTATCCACTAAACTAATTGTTAAAGCTCAAGCAGACAATAGTTTAATTAGTAGACTATCAGGTAAGATACTTATTCAAGTAGAAGCAAATGGTGAAGCCTGGTATTTAAATCCAGATAATAATGAAAGATATTTCATGGGACGTCCAGCTGATGCTTTTAAGCTAATGAGAGAGTTAGGACTAGGTATATCAGAAGAAAACTATAATAGTTTCTATAACAATGGAGTACCTACTAAATACTCTGGTAAGATACTTTTAAGAGTGGAGAACAATGGTGAAGCATATTATATTAATCCAGATACTCTAAATATGCATTATCTAGGCAGACCAACTGATGCATTTAAGATAATGAGAGAACTAGGACTAGGTATCACTAATACCGATTTAGAGAAGATTAATAGACATAATAACAATAGTAATAATCAAGAAGAAGAGAATAACAACAACCAAGAAGAAGGTAATAACAGTGAAGAAGAAAATAGCAATGAAAATAATAGTGAAATAGAAGTAATAACCAATAAACCAGAATTAATGACTAACTTCACTCACATTATGAGTCTAAGTGCTGATATATCAGGAATAGATAATATAACTGAAAAAGGAATACTGTATAAATACACAAGTATTGAAGATGAGGATCTTGTTCCAACATTAGATTATTACGACAAGAAATTAGTTGATAGTTCAAATAATAACTCTATTAATGTTGATATAACTAATCTAATCCCTCAAACATATCCTCATATTAGAGCTTATGTAATAGATGACAACAATAATATACACTACGGAAATGTTGAGACTATTGATAGTGTGGGAAGAAGTGGGCTGTTAAGTATTCCAGTTTCTAGCAATAGTCCAAACACACAAACTGAAGAAACTGAATATATTTTTTTTTATTTATTAGATGAAAATGGATTTGTTAGAATATAATTAGAATGGAACGAAGAAGAGAATTTTGCTTCACTTAGAGCAAGTTCTGATTATTCTTCAGTTGATGATAAATTTTATATTTTTAAACCAGGTTACAACACGGAAACGGGGCAATTTACACCAACTAGCACTATTTATACTTATAATAGTGACTCATTTGATGTTCTTGATAAAGCGCTATCAACTAGTACTGAGAAAGCTTCAGTTGAAGTGATTGGTGATAAAGTCTATTTTATTTATCAGGATGGTGATTATCTTGGTGGAGATGTTTATGATATAAATTCAGGTGAAATAAGCTCTATTCCAAACAATGCTAGCTCTTCTGTTATACTAGGAACGATTTCTTTGTTAGTAGAAAGTTATGATGGTAAAATATATGCAATGATACACAATGGTGAATCTTATGGATTTCAAATATTTGATCCTCAAATTGGTGAAAATGGAGAATGGTCTGATATTATAGCAATAGTTGATGGGAATCTTCCTTCTGGTGGACTTATTGTAGGGGATGTATTTTTTTATGATTCAAAGATCATTTTCATGGGAATAATGGTAGAATTTATTGGTGTAATAGCTTATGATTTAGACGATGAAGAGTTTGTAACATCCAACGAGTTAGCCCCATCAGTTCCTATATATTTTGATTCAGATATCCTCATTCCTTTAAGTGTTGTTAATTATAAAGGAAATATAATTTTGTTTGATTTAATGAAATGGGGAGGAGATATAGCAACTCAAGAATATTATTTATCTAGTGTTTATTTATATGATTTTGATTCACATGAATATATAAAATTATTTGAAAATGAGAATGGTGCGGTCGGTAGTTCTTATGCAATTAAAGATAATTATATTTATAAATTTGGAGGCACAAATAATTATTTTGGGGAATCCAGCAATTCAATAAACAGTAATTATTCAATTGATATGTCATTTCTAAATGATAACTATATTGAAGGTATTTTTGACAATAATTTTACTATTAATCAAAAAGTCAAAGCAGGAGAAGATGCTTATGCTGTTTCTGCTTATCCCTATCCAGGTACAGTTTATTCTTTCTCTTCTTGGTCAGATGGTAGTACAGATAATCCAAGAAAGGATAGAAATGTAACAAGCGACATTGATGTTACTGCTAATTTTGAAATTAATGACTATGATGTAGTTTTTAATGCCAATGGTGGAACTGGCTCAATGTCTAATCAAACTATTACTTTTAATGCTTCATCCACTTTAACAACCAATACATTCACTAAAGAAGGTTATAATTTCACTGGCTGG
>CAZMJW010000061.1:0-5847 GCA_964566915.1 uncultured Gammaproteobacteria bacterium | reverse complement strand
CTCACGTTGAGTATGAATCTGATAAAAGACACTATGCTCACGTTGATTGTCCTGGTCACGCTGATTATGTTAAGAACATGATCACTGGTGCTGCTCAAATGGATGGTGCAATCTTAGTTGTATCAGCTACTGATGGGCCAATGCCTCAAACAAGAGAACACATCTTACTTGCTAGACAAGTTGGTGTTCCATACATCGTAGTATTCTTAAATAAATGCGACATGGTTGAAGACAAGGAATTAATTGACCTTGTTGAAGAAGAAGTTCGTGATTTATTAAAGAAATACGAATTCCCTGGAGATACTACTCCAATTATTCGTGGTTCTGCTCTAAAAGCATTAGAAACTCCAGATGGACCTGATGCTGAGCCAATCATGGAATTAATGAAACAAATGGAAGAATATATTCCTGAACCAGAACGTGATATTGATCAACCTTTCTTAATGCCAATTGAAGATATCTTTTCAATTGAAGGACGCGGTACTGTTGTAACTGGTCGTATTGAAAGAGGTGTTATCAATGTTGGTGACGAAGTTGAAATGGTTGGTTTAAAAGATACCGTTAAAACAACTGTTACTGGTATTGAGATGTTTAACAAACAACTTGATCAAGGACAAGCTGGTGATAATGCTGGTTTACTTCTTCGTGGTACTAAAAAAGATGACGTAGAAAGAGGACAAGTTCTATGTAAACCAGGAACTGTTACTCCACACACTGAATTTACTGCAGAAGTATACGTTTTATCAAAAGATGAAGGTGGAAGACATAAACCATTTTTCAATGGTTATAAACCACAATTCTACTTCAAAACTACTGACGTAACTGGTGATATTACATTACAACCAGGAACTGAAATGGTTATGCCTGGAGATACAACTAATTTAACCATTAAATTAATTGCTCCAATCGCTCTTGAAGATAAACAAAAATTCACTATTCGTGAAGGTGGAAGAACTGTTGGTGCTGGTGTTGTAACTAAAATTATTAAATAATTTTAAGTGTACGCTTTGTTCCGTTCTCAGTAATGAGGACGGAACGCTAGCGTTTATTTAAACGTTTTTATTAAAATCTTATACAGTCAATTATTATGCCTGAAAACAAACAAGAAGAAAAAGATTTCAAACAAAGAATCCGAATCAAAATTAAAGCTTTTGATCACAAGATTATTGATCAGTCTACTAAGACAATTATTGAAACAATTGAAAGAAGTGATGCTCAGTTTTTTGGTCCAATACCATTACCAACTGAAATCAAGAAATATACAGTTAATCGTTCAACTTTTGTTCATAAATCAGCAAGAGATCAATATGAAATGCGTATCCACAAAAGAATGATTGATATTATTGAGCCAAGTGCTAAAACTATTGAAGTTTTAAGTTCTTTAAGCTTACCAGCAGGGGTTGACGTGGAAATTAAAATGTAGTAAGATAAGTCAAGTAAATAAATAGTTTAAAAATTAAGTATTCTGTTTGGAGTTTGAATAACTCAGCAAAGAAAGTGTTCTCACAATAAACAGTAATAATTTGGAGGTAAATCAGCAATTAAATATTAAAAAAACAAGATAGAAAGTCGAGTTTTATAGATATTTTTTAGGCTGGTTTTAAGACCAGTTTTTTGTTTAAAAAATCGAAATTATATGAAATTTATTTTAGGAAAAAAGATGGCAATGACCCAAGTATGGTCTTCTGATAAAGTAATTGGAGTTACTCCGGTTAAAGCTGGTCCTTGCACTGTTAGTCAAGTTAAAAATAAAGATATTGATGGTTATAGTGCCTTACAATTAGCTTTTGGAGAAAGAAAAGAGAAGAATATTAAAAAACCTCAACTTGGACATTTCAAAAAAGCTAACGTAAAACCAAGTCATGTTAAAGAATTTAGAACTAATGATTTAGGTGAAGTTAAGATTGGTGATACAATTTCTGCTTCTACATTTAAATCAGGAGATATAATTGATGTTACCGGAACTTCAAAAGGTAAAGGATTCCAAGGTGTTGTTAAAAGACATGGTTTTTCAGGTTTCAGAGCTACTCATGGTAATAAAGATCAAGAAAGAATGCCAGGATCTATTGGTGCTACTGGCCCAGCTCACGTTTTCAAAGGTATGAGAATGGGCGGAAGAACTGGTGGAGATAAAGTTACCACTGCAAATTTAGAAATTGTTTCAGTTGATGTTGATAATGATATAATCTATATTAAGGGTTCTGTTCCAGGAGCAATTAATAGTTTGGTTATGATTAAAGGTCAAGGAGAACTTGAATTAAATACTAAAAAAGAAGTAAAAGAAGAAGTTGAAGTAAAAGAAGAAGTTGAAGTAAAAGAAGAAGTTGAAGTAAATGAAGAAGAAAAAATTGAAGATAAACCAGAAGAAAAGAAAGAAGAAACAAAACCAGAAGAAAAGAAAGAAGAAGATAAACAATAAAAAGCTTTAAATATTAACAGCTATGTCATTAAAAATAAAAGTATACAACAAAGAAGCGGAAAAAGTAAAAGAAATAGAGCTTGATTCTAATATTTTTTCTCAAGAAGTAAATGAAGAATTAATTCATCAGGTTGTCGTTGCTCAACAAGCAAATACACGTCAAGTAATTGCTCACACAAAAGGAAAGGCTGAAGTTTCAGGTGGTGGTAAAAAACCATGGCAACAGAAAGGAACTGGAAGAGCTAGAGCTGGATCAAGTCGTTCTCCTATTTGGAGAGGTGGTGGTGTAACTTTTGGACCTACTTCTGATAGAAATTTCAAAAAGAAAGTTAATTTAAAAATGAAAAGAAAAGCTTTATCAATGATTTTATCAGATAAACTTGCTGCAGATAGAATGGTAATTATTGATGATTTAAAGTTTGCTGAATTTAAAACTAAAGATTTTGCAAAAATGATTGATAATGTTGAGAAAAAAGTTTTGAAAGATGATAGAAGACAATTTCTTGTAATTAATTCATCTAAAGACAAAAAAACATATTTTTCAGGTAGAAATTTAAGTGGAGTTAAGGTTATTAACTCAGAAAATATCAATATATTAGATATTTTAAATAACAAAAATTTAATTGTTGACGAGGCTTTAGTTCAATCTATAACCGAAAAATATAAGAAATAATCCACATTATTAAAATCAAAAATATGGCAATATTTGGAAATAAAAAAAAGACAACTGATGAAAAAGATAGTAAAAAAGTTGTAAGCGATAAAAAGGAAACAAAAAAAACTCCTAAAAAAGCTGAAGATACTTCAATGAAAGATTTGTATCAAGATAAAGAAGTTAAATCAAGTACAGATACTAAATCAAAGAAATCAAAAGTAAATTCTTCAATAGCGTATAAAGTTTTAGTTAAACCACTTGTTACTGAAAAAGCAACCAATTTGGTAAGTGAAAATAAATATGCTTTTATTGTTTCAGTAAATACTAATAAACTTGAAGTAGCTAAAGCAGTTAAATCAGTCTATAATGTAGATGTTGAAGGAGTAAATATTATAAAAATGAAGGGAAAAAGAGTAAGTCGTGGTAGAATAAGAGGGCAAAGGAGTGATTTTAAAAAAGCTATTGTTACCTTAAAAAAAGGACAAAGCATTAATCTTTACGAAGGAGTTTAATCATTGGTCAATATAAATATTTGATATACATATGGGAATTAAAAAAGTTAAAGCAAATACACCGGGCAGAAGAGGCGCTACTTTCGATGATTTTAAAGATTTAAGTAGAGTACAACCGGAAAAAAGATTGCTAGTTACAAAAAAGAAAACAGGTGGAAGAAACGCTACTGGTAAAATTACTGTTAGACATCGTGGTGGTGGAACTAAAAGACAATTAAGAATTGTAGATATTAAAAGAGATAAATTTGATATTGTTGCTACTGTTGCTTCTATTGAATATGATCCAAACAGAGGTGCTCGTTTAGCCTTAGTTAATTATGCTGATGGTGAAAAGAGATATATCATTGCCCCAGTTTCATTAAAAGAAGGAGATAAAATTGTTAGTTCAAAAGAATCTCTAGACATTAAAGAAGGAAACGCTATGCCTCTTAAACATATTCCAGCTGGTGTTGCTGTATCTTGTGTAGAATTACAAAAAGGTCAAGGAGCAAAAATTGCTAGAGGAGCTGGTAACTTGGTATATGTTATGGGTATTGAAGGTAAATATGCTCAAGTAAAGATGCCGTCTGGTGAAATTAGATTAATTGATAAGGATTGTATGTGTACGGTTGGTAAGGTAAGTAATCCTGATAAACGTCATATTAGTTTAGGAAAAGCTGGTAGAAAAAGATACTTAGGTTTCCGTCCAACAGTTAGAGGTACTGCTATGAATCCGGTTGATCATCCTCATGGTGGTGGTGAAGGAAAACAATCTATTGGTATGAAACATCCAAAGACTATGTGGGGTAAACCTGCTCTTGGAGTTAAAACCAGAAGAAAGAGTTCAAGTGATCGTTTAATAATAAAGAGAAGAAGTAAGAGAAGAAAATAATTAAGATATAAAATATGTCAAGAAGTTTAAAGAAAGGGCCATACGTAAATTTATGCCTTTTAAACAAAATAAAAAATCTTCCAGCCGATGATAAAACCGTATTAAAAGTTTGGGATAGAGCTTGTACTATTACACCAGAAATGGTTGGTAGAACAATAGGTGTTCATAACGGAAAAACTCATTTACCAGTGTTTATCGTTGAAAACATGGTTGGTCACAGATTAGGAGAATTTGCCGCAACTAAGAAATTTGTTAGTCACGGTGGTAAAATGGCTAAAACTCAAGGAAAATAATATTTAAAGAAATCCCAATAATATGGAAATAAAAGCTAGTTTAAAACATTTAAGGATGTCAGCACAAAAAACCAGATTGGTAGCCGATGTAGTAAGAAAATTGCCGGTTAACCAAGCTTTAGATCAATTAACTTTTATCAAAAAGTTAGCTGCTAAACCGGTTGCAAAGTTAATAAAATCGGCTATTGCTAATGCTGAGAATACTTATAGTTTAGAAAAAGACAATTTGTATATAAAAGAAATTAAAGTAGACGAAGGTCTAACTTTAAAAAGATGGATGCCTAAAGCACACGGAAGAGCAACTACTATTAGAAAAAGAGGTTGTCATGTACATGTTGTTTTAGCTGAAATCAAAGAAAGCGGTAAAGCTAAAAAGAAAGAAGTAAAAGCAGATGCTCCGGTAAAATTAGAAGAATTAGCAAAAGAAGCAGAAAAAGAAACAAAAGGAACAAGCAAAAAATCAAATATAAATGAGAAATCACAAGAAATTAAAGCTAAATCAACAACTGCAAAAAAAGCTAAATTATTTCAAAGAAAAGCTGGTTAATTAAATTTCAATTAAGAATCGAAAAATAACAATATGGGTAAAAAAGTAAATCCAAAAATTCTCCGCATGGGCGTAATTAAAACCTGGCCATCTGTCTGGTTTGAAAAAGGAGATAAATATGTAAAAAATCTTCAACAAGACATTGGTATCAGACGTTTTATGATTAAAGAATACAGAGAAGCTGGTATTGATAAAGTAGAAATTGCTAGAGGTCTAAATAAAGTTGATATTAATATTTATACTGCTAAACCAGGTATATTAATTGGAAGAGGTGGAAATGGTGTTGAAGAATTAAAAAAGACATTACATGATAAATTCTTAAAGAATTTTAGAATGTCTGAAATTAGTTTAAACATCAAAGAAGTTTCTAGACCAAATTTAAGTGCACAAATTATTGTTCAAAGCATGATAATTGATTTAGAAAAAAGAGTTCCATTTAGAAAAGTAATGAAACAAAATCTTGGTCGCATTGAAAGAGGTGGAGCACTAGGTGCTAAAATTGTTGTTGCCGGTCGTTTAAATGGTGCTGAAATTGCTAAAAATGAAAAAT
>CAZMJW010000060.1:2319-5866 GCA_964566915.1 uncultured Gammaproteobacteria bacterium | reverse complement strand
GAATTACCAGAAGAAAGAATAAGTTATCTTAATAATGAATATAATTTATTAATTCAAAAACAATCAGGACAAAGACTTGGTTATTTTAATTTTTCTTTAATAGAAGATGATAAAGAGTATTTTAGTAATTCTTATAGTTTAAATAAGGATAGAGAAATATTTGTTCAATAAAAATTTATTTATTTAAAATACAGATAATAAAAAAAGTAATTTTGTTTAAAGAAACTAAATAATAAAAAAGGACTTGTTTTTCAAGTCCTTTGTTTTTGTCACAATTTTTTACTATTCCTTTTAGTGGACAGTAGTACTCTGATTAAAATACCAAATCCTACCAAATTTAAATACATTATTCCCGCTATGGAGATAATAATCTTAAACGATTCTTTTCTCAATATTTCGTGTTGTTCTGATACACCCCGCTGAATTTCCGGTAAGAATGAGAAAAAATTGTTTAATAATAAAATGAAAAAAATGTTTATTACTGGATACACTATTAAATAGTGGGTTAAACTGGCAAACCAGGGTAGTTTGTCATTTATTTCAAATTGCTTTAATAAGCCAGAAGGAATTAAAAATTCCAGACATAAAAACGGGAAAATTATTAAGAGCAAGCCAAAGGTGGCAATTTTGTCAAAACTGATAAAATGGGGAACTAAGGTAAAAATAATACCTAAAACTATTAAATAAATAGTTAACTTTTTGAATTTTTTCATTTTTTCTTTTTTAAGGTTCGTAGTTAAATAATAACATAAAATAATAAAAAAGTCAAGCAATATGTTTGACTAATATTGAATTTTCTGATATTATTTATAGTTAGAAATAAATAGAACTTTAAAAATAGGAGGACTAATAATGAAAAGAACATTAAAGAAAAAAGTTTTTTGGTATTTATTAATAATATCATTACTTTTAATTATTGTGGCAAGTACTTGCGAAAAGGTGGATAATCCCAGAATAAAAACCGCCGCTTACTGGACTGCGCCAACTATGGGAATTGAACAGGCTAAAGTTTTAGCTAGACATGATTTATTAATTGTTGATATGGAAAATATGGTTAATAGTTTTTCTTCATTGAAATTACTTAAAACCTTAAATCCAGACTTAAAATTAATATGCTATTCTAATCCAATGGAGTTTTATAAACCAATGACCGCTAATCGGCCCCTTCAAGCCAGGTATTTAAAAGAAGTTGAAGAAAAGTATAGTGACTGGTTTTTAAAAGATCTAAATGGAAATAGTGTTGTTTATTGGAATAGTATGGTAATGATGAATTTGAGTTCAGCTTGCCCTAGATATCCTTTGGTGGGAAATTATGGAAAGTGGATGGCTAAAAATTTAATCAGAGATGTCTTTAGTAACTCAATTTGGGATGGATATTTTATGGATAACGGTGGAGGAAATATTTCCTGGATTAATCCAAGAATGGATATTAATAATTCTAGATTGATATCTTCGACATCATATATTGATAAATCATGGTATGAAGGTTTAGAGGAATTTCTTCAAGAAATTGATTATCAAATGTGCTCCAGTTTCATTCTTTTAGCTAATAAGGGAAGTTTGGATTTTGTAGATATTCTTGATGGCAGAATGTTTGAAAATTTTCCTAACGATTATTTAGGCTCTACTAAAGATTTTGGTTGGCATCAATCTATGGATAATTCTCAAATAATGACTAGTTATGGATTGAAATATAACATTTTTACCGTTAAAAAGAAGGATTTAGAATTCGGCCTTGCTAGCTCACTTCTATTAGAGGATGTCTATTTAGCGATTGAACAGGATTATCCAGTATTTCCCAAAATACTAGAAACAAATTTGGGAAAACCTTTAGGGCCTTATCAAAAAGATGGTGAAGTATTTGTTAGATTTTTCCAAAATGGAAAAGTGGTAGTTGTTCCCAGTTTAAGATTAGGAGAATTATATCTTAGTTCTGAAAAATTAGCACGAAATTAAAAAAGGACCGGTTTAAAAAAACCGGTCTTCTTTTTTTCCATAATATATAGTATTATTTAAGTATGGACATACTGATTATTACAATTTCCCTAATACTATTAGCGGTATTTTTATTTAAACCAAAAATTGGTCTTTATCTAACTGCCTTTTTTTTGCCGGTTATAGGTTTTGATCTTAATTTGGCTAATTTTGCTATTCCACCGGTAGATTTACTTGCTTTAATATTGCTTATTTCTTTTGTATTGAGATATTTGTTTACTTTCTTTTTTGAGCCTGAAGTAAAGATTAAATTACGATTACCTCTTTTATTTCCTTTTGCTCTTTTTCTATTAACATCATTTATCTCTTCAATTTTGTCAACTGACCCAATTTATTCAATTTGGTATTTTTGTCGTTGGCCATTATTTTTATACTTAGCCTATATTATTGTTCCATATAATTTAATCAAAGACCGAAAAACATTAAAAAATCTAATAATTACAACAACTTTCTCAGCAATGATTGTTTTAGTTTTTGGTCTCTTATCTCTTTTTGGTCAAGATATAAGTGATAGTTTTTTTAGAGTACGATCAATTGCTGTTTTTAATATCTATCCTTTTGGTGATAATCATAATTTAATTGCTGAGTTTTTAAATATTGGTACCTTCTTTTTATTAACCTTAAGAGTTTTAGCTAAAACTGATAAATTAAAGAGAGTAATTGATATTCTTTTCTTAATTTCATTCATTGCTATCATTCTAACTTTCTCACGTACTGGTTGGATAGTTTTAGCTTTTCAAACTTTTGCCTATATTTGGCTTTATTTAAAAGAAAGAACAATTAATAAAAAAAGACTCTTGGTGCCAATTATTTTAAGTATTTTAATACTTAGCCCTTTCTTCTTTAAAATGGGTAATTTACAATCTGATAATACTTCATCAACAGAGAATCGTTGGATTTTAACCGAAATATCTTTTAAAGCCTTTAAAGAAAAACCCCTTCTGGGAGAGGGTAGTGGTTTTTTTATTCGTTTAGTTGAAAAAGATATTCGATTTAGAGCTAAATATGGTGATCCGATAGATTCACATGGAATACTTCAAAAAGTATTAGCAGAAAATGGATTATTGGGTCTTTTGTCGTGGTTGTTTATTTTAATTGTTTTATTTAAAGAGTATTATCAAGCTTTTATTAAATATAATAAAAAAGCTCCATGGTTAGCCCCTCTAATTCTTGGATCATTTGGTGGACTGCTTTTTCAATTTTTAAATACTTCATATTACAAAGGGAAAGTTTGGCTACCAATTGTGGTTACTCTTTTAGCGATTCAATTATTGAATAATAAACCAAAAAGTAGGGAAATAAATAAAAAATAAAGAAATGAAAAATAGAAAAATTAAAATTGATTATATAATACCCACTCTTGATAAAGGGGGAGCGGAAAGGTTTTTTGTTGACCTTCTTAAGTATCTTGATAGAGATAAATTTGAACCTCGTTTAGTTTTATATAAAAAAGGCGGAGACTGGCTTCAGGAAATAAAAGATTTAAATATTGACTATATTATTTTAGAAAAGAAAAATAAAGTTTCTTTAAAGAATTTTATTTTATTACATA
>CAZMJW010000060.1:0-2309 GCA_964566915.1 uncultured Gammaproteobacteria bacterium | reverse complement strand
ACTCAACTCGGAGGAGATGTTTATGGAGTTATAGCGGCTAAACTATCAGGTGTGAAAAAGATTATTACTACTGAAGTTAACACTAATCAAGATGAAAAGTTTGTTTATAATTTAATTAAAAGAATATCACTAAAATTTGTTACTATGGTAGTGGCTGTATCATTAGCAGTTGCCTCTGATGCCAGAAAAAGATATAGCTTGAGATCAGAAAAAGTAATTGTAATATATAACGGTATTGATTTAAGTCGTTTTGTTTTATCTCCACAAAAAAATTTATTAGAATTTAGCAAAAGAAAATCATTTGTATTTGGGAGTATTGGACGTTTAAGTGAACAAAAAGGATATACATATCTTATTCAAGCAATGGCCAAAATAAAGAATAGTAGGATAAAGTTAAAAATCGCTGGTGATGGATATTTAAGAGAAAGTTTAGAGAAAGAAATTGAAAAATATAATTTAAAAGGAAGAGTTAGTTTGCTTGGTCATGTAAATACCCCAGACTTTCTTAAAAGTATAGACGCTTTTGTCTTGCCTTCTATATGGGAGGGGATGGGTATTGTTTTAGTAGAAGCAGCTTTAGCTGGTGTGCCAATTATCGCCACAAAGGTTGGAGGTATAGTGGAGGTGGTAAATAAGGATAGTGCTATTTTAGTTGAAGCAAAAAATAGTTCCAAACTGGCTAAAGAAATGATTAACTTAAGAGATAATATTAACACCCTTGAAGTAGCGGCAAAAATTGAAAGAGCATCAAAAGAAGTTAAAGAAAAATTTGATATAAATAAAATAGCTAAAAAATATCAAGAAGTATATAAAAATATATAATATGCGAATAATTGAAGTAAACAAATATCATTATGAAAGAGGAGGGGCTGATAAATATTATTTAAATATTAGTAGTGAATTGAAAAAAGCTGGTCATGAGGTGGCTAACTTTTCTATGATTCATCCTCAAAATATAGAATGTTCGTGGTCTAAATATTGGCCGAAACGAGTTTCTTTTAATGAAAATTTAGGTTTTAAGAATAAAGTTAATATTATATTTAGAGTTCTTTATTCATATCCTGTAAAAAAGAAGTTTAAGAAATTAGTTGATGATTTTAAACCAGAAATTATTCATATTCATAATATATATCATCACCTATCACCTTCAATTCTAAGCGTAGCCAAAAAAAAGAAAATACCCGTTGTCATGCATTTACATGACTATAAGCTAATTTGTCCAAATCACACCTTATTTGTTAAGGGAGAAGTTTGTGAGAGATGTTGGGGTCATAAATATATTAATTGTGTTAAAAATAAATGTCTAAAGAATTCATTTTGGGGAAGTCTTTTAGCTACTTTTGAAATGTGGCTCCATCACAAAGTTTTAAAAATATATGAGAAAAACGTTAATCTTTTTATCGCCCCATCTCAGTTTATGAAAAAAATTTCAGTTCAATTTGGTCAAAAAGAAAACCAAATTCAGGTTATATATAACCCCTATAGCAGTGATTTGTTAAATAGTGAAATTAACTCAGAAGTGGGAGATTATATACTATTTTTTGGTCGTCTAAGTGAAGAAAAGGGATTACATACTTTAATTAACGCTATATCTGCTACTAAAGAAAAATTAATAATGGTAGGACAAGGACCAGAATATGAAGGTTTGCAAAAAAGAGCGGATGAGCTTAATGCTAAGGTTGACTTTGTTGGTCTTAAAAAGGGTAATGAATTAATTAGCTTAATCTCAAAAGCAAAAGCAGTAGTTATTCCTTCAATTTGGTATGAAAACATGCCTCTTTCACTTCTTGAAGCAATGAGTTTAGAAAAGGCGGTTATTGTTTCAAATATTGGTGGACTACCAGAATTAATTGAAGATAGAGTAAATGGTTTTTTAGTTAAAGCCAATGACTTTAGAGATTTAGCTAGAGTAATAAACAGTTTAGATAACTATGATTTAAAGGAAATGGGAAAAAGAGCAAAACAAAAAGTACAAGAATTATCTCCGGAAAAAAATACCCAAGAAGTATTAAATAGTTTTATTAAAATTCTCAACTACTAAAATTTCTGCTATAATATACAATAGTTATAAATAAATATATATAAAATATTCAAATATTAGTATGAACAAATATTCACTTAAAAATCTAGTGATAGATTTTGTCCTGTTTCTCTCTATACTCTTTCTTGTAGCTATTGCCAGTATTCATGTTGTTAAAGCAGAAACATCACTAGCAAGCAGACTATCCGGTAAAATCCTTCTTCAAGTAGAAGGCAATGGTGAAGCCTGGTATTTAAACCCTCAAGACAATAAAAGAAGTTATTTAGGA
>CAZMJW010000059.1:1626-5901 GCA_964566915.1 uncultured Gammaproteobacteria bacterium | reverse complement strand
TTCAAGTAGAAACAAATGGTGAAGCTTGGTATGTAGAGCCAAGAAGTGAAAAGAGATATTACCTTGGTCGTCCACTTGAAGCCTTTAATATTATGAGACAATTTGGTATTGGTATTACCAATGAAGATATTAATAAGATACCGGTAGGTGAATTTAGTCCTGAACAAAACCAAAAAATTACCGATATGCTTGAGCAGAGAAGAAGAGAGCTAGAAGAAGCAGCTAGAAATAATCAATAATTTATTATTAATTGATAAATAAAAAAACTATGAATGTTTTAATAGTTGATGATGATATCAACTCAACTGTTACCATGAAAGCTCTTTTAATGAGTCAAGATGGCTACACTATAGACATCGCTCATAGTGGTAAAAGTGCCCTAGAAATGTTAGATAAAAGTAAATATGATTTAATTTTTCTGGACATTATGATGCCGGATTTTAGTGGTTTAGATTTTGCCAAAGAATTAAAAGATAAAACACTACCAGTAATATTGTCATCTGCTTTGCCTATATCATCAGATGAATTAAAAGAAATGTTAGATGATTTTAAAAATCATTGTAATGTAAAAGGTATTTTAGAAAAACCTTTTTCTCTTGAAAAAATGTTAGAGGAAATTAAAAAAACTAAATAAACAAAAATATGAAAAAAATACTAATTATTATTACACTTTTAGTTGTTGCAGTAGCGGGCATATTTTGGTTGTCTTGGAATATGGAAAGAGATGAAGAAATTAGTTTAGAAAAACCACCATTATTAATCGGTTTTTCTTTGGGTGTCTATCGTGAGGAAAGATGGTTAAAAGATTTAGAGTTATTTAATGAAAAAGTCAGTGAACTTGGAGCCGTTTCTGTTCCGCTTATGACTGATCAAGATATTGATATTCAAATATCACAGATTAGAAATTTAATTAGTCAAAATGTTAAAGTTATTGTAATTGTGCCAACAGATTATGAAAAATTAGTTGATGTAATTAAAGAAGCACAAGAAGCAGGGATAAAGGTAATTGCTTATGACAGATTGATTTTAAATAGTGATCTTGATTTATATATTTCTTTTGATAGTTTTGAAGTTGGAAAAATTCAAGCTCAAGCTGTTATTGATAAAGTACCAAGTGGAAACATCGCTTATATCGGTGGTTCTCAAAATGATAATAACGCCTATCTTTTAAGAGATGGTTCAATGTCTGTATTAGAGGATAAAATTGATTCAGGTGAAATAAATATTGTTGTTGATGAATTTAGTTTTGATTGGAATCCTAGAGAAGCTTATGAAAATATTAAAAATTATTTAGAAGAGGGCGGAGAACTTGATGGAGTAATAGCGGCTAATGACGGAACTGCCTCTGGTGTTATTCAAGCATTGCAAGAATTTGGTTTAGCTGGAAAAATACCGGTTTCTGGACAAGACGCAGAACTGGCAGCTTGTAGAAGACTGGTATCTGGAGAACAGGAAGTTACGGTATATAAGCCGATTAGGGCAATTGCGCATAAAGCAGCAGAATTAGCGGTAAAAATGGCTAAAGGAGAAGAAATTGAAACCAATAGTTTTATAGACAATGGTTACGAAGATGTTCCAGCTTTCTATATTGACCCAACTGTTGTCTTTGAAGATACTTTAGATGAAACTGTTATAAAAGATAGATTTTATTCTCGTGAAGAAATTTACGGATCAAACTAATAAGTATTATCAATGCGCGGAATCAAAGAAAAAATTCTATCGGCATTTTTTCTAGTTATTTCTATTTTAGTAATTAGTGGCTCTTTTTTTGTAGTAATGAATTTTGTTTTAATCAGAAATTATGAGCAAATAATGGAGAATTTACTATCCCAATATGATTTAATTGAAAAGACTCAGTCTATCACTGAGTCTTTTAGAAATATTAATAAATTTGTTAATACTGAGCGTTTAACAGAATTTCAAAATATTAAAAATGATTTTGAAGATCATTTAATTAAAGTTGATAATCAAATAGAAGGAGAGAAAAATTTTGCTATTTATTATGGTTTAAGAAACACAATTGTTTCTTTAATCAGCGATGCTTCAGCTGGTGTGGAAATGGCTCACAAAGGAAATATCTTAGAATCAAATAGATATTTTAATAGTGTTAATGAAAAAAATATTTTTGTTAAAGAAACAACGACCAACCTATTGTTAGAAGAGCTTAAAAGATTGGAAGAAGTTCAAAAAAATATTTATAAAATTAGAGATTTAATTCAGTTAACCGCTGCCTCTCTTTTTATAATTGTAATTCTTTTTTCTATTCTTTATGCAATTAAATTTTCTGATAAATTAATTAAACCATTGTTAAAATTAACAAAAGCAGCCGAATCAATTAAAAGAGGAAACTTAAATATTTCTTTAAATGAAAATGATTATAAAGAATATGAAGAAATAAGAACGCTATCCACTTCTTTTTTGACTATGATTCACTCTCTTAAAGATAGTATAGTGAAACTTAATCAATATTTAGATGTATCTGGTGTTTTTGTAATGACTTTTGACTATAGTTATAGAATTAAAGGTGTTAATAAAAAAGCCTTACAAATATTAAATATTGAAAGTAGTGATGAAATAATAGGTAAAAATTGGATTGAAGGTTGTGTTGTTGATGAAGATAGAAATAGAACCAAAAGTGTATTAGATTATTTGATTAATTCAGGTAACCTAGAAGAGAAACTAGAAAATAGCATTATTGATAGAAATAAAAATGTAAAAGATATTGTCTGGCACTTTCGTGTTTTAACAAATAGTAAAGATAAGTCAAAAACAATATTAGCAGCTGGTTTAGATATTACTGAATTAAGTCAAGCCAAAGATACAATTAACAAATTAAAAGAGCTGGATGATTTAAAAAGTGAAATTTTAAATATTGCTACTCATGAGTTGAAGACTCCACTGATATCTATTGTTGGTCTATCAGAAGTTATTAAAAATGATCCTAAAAAAATGGATAAAGAGTATTTAGAGTATATAAATATAATAAATAGCGAAGGCCAAAAATTAAATCATTTAATTAAAAGTATGTTAACGGTTAATAGGAATGACAGGGGCAAAATAGTTGTAAGTATTGAAGATATTGATTTTAAAAAGTTTAAGAGTACTTTAAAATCTTCATTAGAAATGCTATGTCAAAGATCAAAATCAAGATTAAAGATTATTGATAAAACAGATTTAAAAATAATAAAAAGTGATAAGGAGAGGATTTCTCAAATAATATATAATTTTGTTGATAATGCAGTAAAATATGGTCCAGAGAAGCAATTAATAACTGTAGAATTTGAACAAAACACTAAAAATACCTTGAAAGTAACTGTAAGTGATAACGGATACGGAATTAGCAAAGAAAAACAGAAAAAATTATTTCAAAAATTTTCTCAACTTGAACCTTCTTTGTCTCGATCAAAAGATGGAATGGGGCTCGGTTTGTATATTTGTAAACAAAATATAGAAGCTTTAAATGGAAAAATTGGTGTAAATAGTTCAGAAGGAAAGGGTTCACAATTCTATATAATATTTCCAATTAATTAATAACTATATGAAAATTTTAATTATCGACAATGATGAAAGCACAGTTACCACTTTAAAGGCTTTAATTTTAAGTCAAGAAGAAATGGTAATTGATGTTGCCAGTAGTGGCGAAGAAGGTTTAAAAAAAATGCGTCAATATCCAAATTACGATTTAGCTATGATAGATATAATGATGCCTAAAATTAGTGGTATGGATGTTTGTCAAGAAATGGTTGACGATTGGCGATTAAGTCAAATACCAGTTATATTAATGTCTTCTGCTCTTCCTTTACCACCAAAAGAATATCAAGAGTCTCTAAAAAAGTTTAGTTCTCTAAGTGTTATTAAGGCGGTAATCGAAAAACCTTTTGCTATTGAAGAATTAATAGAAAAGATTCATGAAGTAGCCAGAAAACCTCTTTAATATACAAAATGATTTTGTTTCCCGGTGGTTATCAGTTTAAATATGTTTCCGATGGAAATTATTATTTAGTCGGTAAAACATTACCTGAAAATAGTAGTTTTGATCGTTTAGCTTCTACTAAAGTTATTAAAACTAATGGTGATGCTAGCAAAATACTTTCACAAATTTCTCCATTCTACCATCCTTATGCTAAAGCCTCTGGTCAAAGTATAACCATAATGGGGCCTGAAGATGTTATTTCAAGAATGGAAAGAGATATTTCAATTGTTGATAAGACAAAGAGACAAATTGAAATAACCGCACAATTTGTGATGGTAGAATGGAACAAAGGAACAAACCTG
>CAZMJW010000059.1:1153-1616 GCA_964566915.1 uncultured Gammaproteobacteria bacterium | reverse complement strand
TTTTATCTGCTAATGGCTATGATACAGAAATTAAAACAATTGCTGAGCCAAGAATAGTAGTAGAGGAAGGCGAAAAAGCCGAATTAAAAATAACTGAAGAACATTTGTTTTTAATTCTTTCCGGAGGAGGAGCGGCTTATAATTATTTCACCACCAAAGAAGTAGAGGTTGGTATTAAATTAGATGTTCAACCGTATATTTCTCGAGATGGTGAAATACGTTTGATTGTAAATCCGGAAGTTGCTGACATTGTTGGCGAAAGAGAGTTTAAGTCAAATGGTGGTCCTTCGCAAAAATTACCAATTATTGCCAGAAGATCTACTCAAACAACAGTAAAGGTGGTTAATGGTGAAACATTTGTAATTGGTGGCCTGATTAGTAAATCTGAAAAAGAAACAAAGGCTGGTATTCCTTTTTTTAGAAAAATACCTTTAGTTGGTTCTATCTTAGGAAATAAAGATAA
>CAZMJW010000059.1:0-1130 GCA_964566915.1 uncultured Gammaproteobacteria bacterium | reverse complement strand
GGTATTTTTAACACCGAGAGTAATAGACTAAAATATTAAACCCTTTAATTGAAAAATTAAGGGGTTTTTTTAAATAAAATTATATTTTTAAAAAAATATTAACTTGATTTAATCAACTATTATTGCGATAATATAGATATACTTTGTTCTTTGTATATCAAATAAAAAACCCTGTCTTATAGACAGGGCTTGTTTTAAATTGGAAATTTAAGTGTAAATTTTATCCGGCACCTTTAAGTATGAATGAAGCATAAAATAAAGACCAGAAAAACAGAGAACTAATGCATCAGTCATTGAGTATTTGCTTAAATACGATTGTTCAATAAAAGCTAAGTCATAAAAACTTTCATTGACAAAGAAAGCGAATGAAACAAGAATTAATGCGACTCCGATTACAAAATATATGTTTTGTTTCACGGAATAGGGCCACCAAGCAAATATCCAGAATATGCCAAAAGCAAATACTAGAATTTGCGCTAAGTTTTTAATACTGCCGTTTTGTCCAATTTCAAAATTTAGGTAATTTTGACAAATAATAATAGCAACGACAGTAATAATGGCAAAAACAACCGAAGTTAAAGCCATTAAGACTTTCTTTTTTGTTTCCATTATATTAAATTTAAAAGTTCTATTATAATCTCATCAAATATTTAAAATATTGTCAATATATGATAAAAAATGAACCACTAGCTTCATACTACCGTCCTAAGAAAATATCAGACCTTTTGGGGCAAGAAAAAGTTATCGGAAAAGATACCTGGCTTTATTTAAGTATCAAAAACGATAAAGTTCCTTCTTTAATTTTATGGGGACCTCCAGGTAGTGGAAAAACTACTTTAGCTTCTATTATTGCCCTTGAAACAAAAGCAGATTTTAATGAATTGTCAGCCACTTCAGCAGGGATTAAAGATTTAAAAATAATAATTGAAAGAGCTAAAGAAAATAGAAGACTAGAAGTTAAAACAATTTTATTTATTGATGAAATACATCGTTGGAATAAGGCCCAGCAAGATGCTCTTTTACCTCAAGTGGAAAATGGTACTATTATTTTAATTGGTGCTACTACAGAAAATCCCAGCTTTGCGGTTAATAGCGCTCTTCTATCAAGAGCTAAGGTGGTGATTTTAGAA
>CAZMJW010000058.1:0-6060 GCA_964566915.1 uncultured Gammaproteobacteria bacterium | reverse complement strand
ATTTAAAAACCGATGAAATTGAAGATTACTTAAAAATTAAACTATTTGAAGGTGTAAGTTATATTACATCTTTAATAGAATTAGCTAAAAAAGATAATATGTATGCCAATGCCGAAATGGGTTATTTAGAATTTGGTGGTCACGTTTCTGGTAAAGTTGATTATGAAAAAAGTTATGAATATTATTTTAAAGCAGCGTTAAAAAATCATCCTAAGGGTTGTTGGATGGTTGCTTATTTAATTTTAAACAAGAAAATAAAAAAAGATTTTCAATTAGCTTGGGATTTTCTAAATAAATCAATCGAACTAGGTAGTGTTGCTGGTCTAAATACAATGGGAAATTGTTACTTAAATGGAAAAACACCTAATCACGAAGTAAGTGAAGAAAAAGCTATTGAGTTTTTTGAAAAAGCATCTGAAAAAGGTTATGTGTATGCATTTAACAACTTAGGTAAAATTTATCAAAAAACTAATCCTACCAAAAGTATAAAATATTTTAAATTAAGTGCAGATTTAAATGAAAGTTGGGCATTGAATAAGGTTGGTGAATATTATCGTTTAAATAATGATTTAAAAACAGCATATGTGTATTATATTCAATCTATAAATACTCCTATAGCGGAAAGAAACTATTACGGATATTATAATTTAGCAAAATACTATTATCAATATGGAAATAATGAATTAAATATTAAACCTAACCTAAAAAAAGCTTTGGAATATTTTGAGATAGCTAGTAAAAACAATGTGAAAGGAGAAAGGTAAGAATGAAAAACCGCATAAATAAATTCATAATTTCATTTGGAGTTTTAATATTGTTTTTTCCATATTATCAAATTATACTTTGGAAAACTCTAATTGCTTGTGAAGGATTTTGTGGAGAAAGAGTATTAAGAATTGGTTTTATGCCTTCCGTAATATATAGAATTATGACAAAAAATTACGGATCTGGATTTGATTCACTAAGTATCGCATGGGTATGGATATTAGTAGAGATTACTGTTATATATTTAATAGTTGGATTAATATTTAGTATGATAAATTCTCACAATAAAAAGAACAAAAAATTATAATTATTTAATTAAATATTTTTTTAGTACCCTAATATTTGTCTTTATTTTTGTGTTATAATTATAATGAACGAAAGGTGATCATATGTATGTGGATTTAAAAAAAGTAAATAAAAAATATAAAATGGGTGAAATCACCATTAATGCTGCTGATGATGTTACTTTTGGAATCGAAAAAGGTGAATTTGCTGTAGTCTTAGGTCCATCTGGTGCCGGTAAAACTACTGTGTTAAATATCTTGGGGGGAATGGATAAAAGTGATTCAGGAACTATTCTAGTTGATGGTAAAGATATTGCTAAATATAATAATAAACAATTAACTGAATATCGAAGAAATGATATTGGCTTTGTTTTTCAATTTTATAATCTGGTTCAAAATTTAACGGCCATTGAAAATATCGAGTTATCTAATCACATTTGTAAAGATTCAATTCCTGCTGAAGAAGTATTAAATGATGTTGGTTTAAAAGACCGCATGCATAATTTTCCATCCCAATTATCTGGTGGAGAACAACAAAGGGTTGCTATTGCCCGGGCTTTAGCGAAAAAACCAAAATTATTATTATGTGATGAACCAACCGGCGCCTTGGATTCCAAGACCGGCAAAAAAGTCTTAGAAGTATTATATAAAACCTGTAAAAATTATAATATGACTGTCGTAATTATTACCCATAATAGTGTTATTTCATCAATTGCTGATCGAGTAATTAAATTAAAAAACGGTACAATTGAAGAAGTAATCGCAAACAAAAAACCTTTAGACATAAGAGAGATTGGTTGGTAATGAAACTATTACTAAAAAACACATTTAAAAAAATCTTTAAATCATTTGGAAGATTTCTTTCGATTTCTTTTATTATTGCTTTAGGAATAAGTGTTTTTATTGGTTTAAGAGAATCTACGGCGGGGATGTTACATACAGCAGATAATTATTTTGATACTAATAATTTAATGGATTTTAAAATAATTAGTACTCATGGTTTTACTTCTGATGATATAACTTCACTTAATTCTTTAAAAAACGTTAAAAAAGTTATTCCTTCTTTTTCAATTGATGTAATCAGTAACGGCTCATCTCTTAGGATTCATTCCATTGAAAAAGATGTTAATAATGTAAGTCTTATTAAAGGAAGAATGCCCCAAAATAATAATGAGTGTGTAGCAGATTATTACCGTTATAAGATTGGTCAACAAATTAGTTTTGAATCAAAAAATTTAAAAGATGTGTTATCGATATCAAAATGTCAAGTTGTTGGACTTATTAAATCGGTTTTATATATTCGAAGTGATAAAGGAATATCTACTGTAGGTAATGGTAAATTAATTTCCTATGTATTTGTAAATCGAGAAGCATTTATATCGGAATATTATACTGACGTTTATTTAATATCCAATAATTCTTTATCCGAAAGATCTTATTATGATGAGTATAATAATTCGATTAATCCCTTACTAACTGAATTAGAAGAAATCAAACCAATTAGAGAAACAATTCGTTATGAAGAAATTCTAAAAACCGCTAATGAAGAAATTATTAAAGTAAAAAAAGAATTAAATACCAAACTAAATCAATCTAATAAAAAATTAAATGATTCAAAAATACTATTGGATGATTCTAAAGTAACACTTGAGGCAACAAAAAAAGAAAAAATTGATCAATTCGAAGCTGGTTTACAAGAATTAAACAATAATAAAAATAAGTTATTGGCTAATCTTAGTCTGATGGAAATAAAAGAAAGTGAATTAAAAGATCGATTAGGATTATTAAACGAAAATATTAATCAATTAAAAACCCAACTATTAACTTTGACAGAAGGTACAGATGAATATGTTTCTCTAAACAACCAAATATTAGATTTAGAAAAAAATTATAATAATTTATTAACGATTCAAAATAATTTAACGGAAATTAATTTTAATTTAGGAGAATTAAATTCTAAATACGAATTATTTAAAACAGAAATATCTAAACAAGAAGCGGAGTTAGAAATAGGATTTAATGAATACTATGGGGGATTAGCTAAAATTGAAAATGCCAAAAAAGAAGCTGATGCCAAAATAAAAACAGCTAAAGATGAATTAAATAATATTGAAAAACCAGTTTGGTATTTATTAGATCGAACAGATAATACTGGATATATAGCCTATAAGGAAGATATTATTAAGGTAGATGCTGTAGCCAAAGTATTACCGATTTTCTTTATCTTAATTGCTGTGTTAATGATTTTAAATACTTTAACTAGATTAATTGAAGAAGAACGAAACGAAATAGGAATTTTACAATCTAATGGATTTAGTAAATCTAGTATTGTAATTAGTTATTTAGTATATGTTATAACGGCGGGTTTAATTGGAATTGGAATCGGTTTAACGATTGGTTATAGTTTAATTCCCCAAATTATATATGGAGTTTTCTTAGCTAGTTATTATGTTCCAAATTTAATTACCATTGTTAGTCCTCTTCCTTTTTCCTTAGTAATAGGCGTTACATTAGTAATGATTATTGGTGTTACAGTTACTGCAACCAGAAAGGAATTAAGAGAAAATCCGGCTAGTTTACTTCGACCTAAGCCTCCTAAAACTGGCAAAAAGATATTTTTAGAAAGATTTCACTTTTTATGGAATCATTTACATTTTATTGGAAAAACAACAATTAGGAATATTTTTCGTTATAAAAAAAGAATCATAATGACGATCTTAGGTGTTGCTGGTTGTACATCTTTATTAGTAACTGGTCTAGGAATTAATGATAGTATCAATTCATTATCTAAAATTCAATATGGTGATATTATTAAGTACGAAGCTATGTATATCTTAAAAGACGAAGTATCTGTCTTATCTGATGATTTAATTAATTTATTTAAAAATAATGGGATAGTAAATCCTTTATTAATTAATCAAAATGCCTATACATTTTCTTTTGCTAATAAAACCGAAGATGCTTATATGGTTGTACCATCTAATCCAATCAATTTTAATAATTATGTAAATTTAACTAGTACTATTAGTAATAAAAAAATCAGTATTGATGATAATGGAGCAATTATTACGAAAAAGATGGCAAGTTTATTAGATGCCAAAATAGGAGATTTAATTAACATAAGAAGTAGTGATAACGAATTAATCATCTTATATGTTTCCGATATTACTAATAATTATGTTTCACATTATATTTATATGAGCAATAATTATTATCAAGAAGTATTCAATAAACCAATTACATATAATAGCGTAATCGCCAATGGCAAAATGAATGCAGATGTTAAATTAACTGAACACAATGTCCTCATGGCTAATTATACCGATGATATTGTTGAAGCTTTTGATACTTTTGTTAACGGAATAAATCAAATAATTGTTCTCATTGTTGTATTAGCTTGTTTCTTAGCCTTCGTTGTTTTATACAACCTAACGATTATTAATGTCAGCGAAAGAAAAAGAGAAATAGCAACCTTCAAGGTATTGGGTTTTCACGATAAAGAAGTATCGGCTTATGTATATCGAGAAACATTAGTATTAACTATTCTAGGTATATTATTCGGATTATTTTTAGGCGTGTTTTTACACGGATTTGTCATTGGAACTGCTGAAACCGATAATATTATGTTTTTAAGAAAAATAAATACCATTAGTTTTTTACTATCCGGTATAGTTACAATTATATTTTCCTTAATAGTTCAATCAATCATTAATCGAGTCTTAAAAAAAATTGATATGATCGAATCACTTAAATCTGCAGAATAATTTTAAATTTTCAATAATATAATTTATTAAAAATTTAGACAAAAAAAGAAAAATAGAAGCAATTCTATTTTTTAATGTATAATGAAGAAGAGGTATTTATGAAAATAGTAGTTAATGAAGAATCGCCCTTATTGGAATATTTAATTAATAATACAGATAAATCACGAAAAGAACTCAAGGCTTATTTAAAATATGGCAATATTAAAATAAATAATAAAGTTGTTACTAAGTATGATCGATTATTAAAAAAAGAAGATGTTATTGAAATTGGTGAATCAAAAAATCGAAGTAAAGACTTTACAGTAATATACGAAGATAAAGATATAATAGTAATTGATAAACCATATGGGATGTTAAGTGTTGCTAGTGAATCAGATAACACTAATACGGCCTATAAACTAGTAATGGATTATTTAAAAAGTATTAATAAAAATAATAAAGTTTTTATTGTTCATCGCCTAGATAAGGATACTTCTGGGGTTTTTTTATTTGCCAAAAATGAACAAGCCAAAGAGATATTACAATCTAATTGGGAAAACATTGTTAATCGAAAATACATTGCGATTGTTGATGGTAAAGTAGAAAAAGAAACCGGTATTATTGAATCATATTTAAATGAAAATAGTGAACATAATGTATATTCTGATAATACTGGTAAAAAAGCAATTACGGAATACAAAAGAATTAAATTTAATGATCAATACAGTTTATTAGACATTAAGATTCATACTGGAAGAAAAAATCAAATCAGAGTTCATATGAAAGATATTGGTCATATAATAATTGGCGATAAAAAATATGGTTCTAAAACAAGCCCGATTAAAAGAATGTGTTTACATGCTTATCAGTTAGAATTAAATAATCCAATTAATAAGGAAAAACAAATATTTGAATCAAAGGTTCCTAAATCATTTAAATCATTATTTTAAAAATCAAATAAAAACCTTGATTAAGTCAAGGTTTTTATTTTTAATAATTTTTGGCTTTTTTTTCTTTAATTCCTTGAACACTTGGCATTGGGACAGAAGCATCTCTTAAATGATTATTTAATTGTTGCATTAATAAATAAGCGGTTTGTTCTTCTTTTCCGGCATAAGTAAAGCCTTGTTTCCAATATCCAAAATATTGATTAATATCTGCCAGAGCTTTTTGATATTCACGGATAAATTCTGGTTTATTTTCAGTAACATTAATAATGTTATTAAGTTACTAAAAGAACTTAAAGAACATTTTACACACTATGTATG
>CAZMJW010000057.1:0-6078 GCA_964566915.1 uncultured Gammaproteobacteria bacterium | reverse complement strand
CATTTTTTATTTTTCTTCAATAATACTTTGTCGAACTTCGTCCCAAGTTCGGAGCAGATAAATTTGGTGAAAGCGACCGACTCACGTCACCCAAATAGCTAAGTAAAATAATAGTTTTAGACGGCGATGAAAATTGACCGAATTCGTCCGACCCACGTCAAAATCTCAATTTCCAAAATATTATTAATTTATATAGCAATAATAGGTTCGAGCCCTATCCCTAGTTTGTATAAAATTATATAATAAATGATATATGAATTTTGTAGAAAAATTTATTAAGACTAAAGAGAATTTAGAAATATTTACAGAATCAATTGGTGGTCCAAACAATCCCGCAATTGTTTTAATTATGGGTGCAATGAACCAAGGAATATTTTGGTATGATTCTTTCTGTAAAAATTTAGCAAATTCTGGTTTCTTTGTGATTAGATATGACCATAGAGATACTGGTTTTTCTTCAGTGATAGATTTCAAGGAAAATCCATACAATTTAGATAATTTAACAGATGATGCCATTGAAATTTTAGATGAATACAATATTTCAAAAGCTCATATTATAGGGATTTCTATGGGTGGATATATTGGGCAATTATTAGCGATAAATTATTCAGAAAGAATTAAAACTTTAACTCTGATATCCACTACTGCCGACCATAGGCCATATATGGATGCTACTATGGGTAATTTTTCTAATAAATACGAACTACCTTATCCATCTCAAAAATTTATTGATTATATAGAAAAGAATAAAAACAATATACCAAAAACAGAAGAAGAATTTAGAAATACTCAAATAGAAGGATGGAAAATATTCTTTGGTCAGGAATTAAACAAGGAAGATTTAGGGGGATTAATTAGATTAATAGATTTGTCTAATAAAAGAAATAAGAATAAATTCTCATCTTTTAATCATGGACTTGCGGTGACAAATTCAAAAGATAGATTAGGAACTGTTAAAGATATAAAAATTCCAACTCTGATTATTCATGGAGAAAAAGATATTTGTTTTGGGGTAGAGCATTCACAATATTTAAATAAAAATATATCAAACTCAAAACTTGAGATTATAGAAAATATGGGACATATGTTTACATTATCTGAATCAAAAATTTTAGTAGATAAGATATTAAATAATATAAAGAGTTTTAGAAGTTAGATCCCTATCGTTAGAGCAGATAAATTTGGTGAAAGCGACCGACCCACATCTGGGAAGGTCGCTTTTACTGTATAAGGGTTAATTATTATATTATTCCTTTTCTGTCTTGTAACTTTGAAAGAATAGGCATTAATTTTTCTTTTTGATTTTTATTCATATCTTTTAACATCAAAGCAAAAATACCAAAAGAAAATAATCGACACATATTGAATGAAAATTTAATCATACCTTTATATTCCTTAAATTGTTTTGTATAAAGAATTGAAGAATATTCATTAGAAGCATTTGGTCCTCCATGTATAAATGATGATAAATCGGAATACTCCGATATTATTACCGGTATCAGATTATATATAGACGTCTTATTATTTATTAAATATTTTGCAATATTTTTATAATCAAATTTTTCTATATTCTCTTTTATATCTTTTTTATTTAATTTGCTAAGATTCTTATCATACTTACAGAGAGTATCCCAAACATCCATATTTTTATTTTCAGCATCAATTATAACAGAAAGATGTTTAATAGAATTCCCATATTTTAAATTTTCTCCAATAGTTCCTAAACTATAATATTCAATCCCCACATTGTCATTTTTTTCCTCCACATACCTAGACCAGATATAAAAACCTTTCATTAGATGTTCTAGATAAATACGATAAAGAGCTTTTATACTATAAATATTATTATCTTCTGATAAATCAATAATTGCATTTTTTATTGTAAGTAAATGTGTATGAAAAGAAAATAAAGCCATTATTGTTTTTTTATGTTTTGTTTTCTTAGAGTATTTGATAAAAAATGGCATTATCTCTTTTATTGTAAGAAATAAATCTTCATTTTTTTCTCTGGCTTTTTCTAACCAAGTTATATATTTTAAATTTTCTATTTCATAATTATTAGATTTCATAGTTTATACTCTCATATTTATTAAATCTTTTTTTAATCTCTCTAGTGATTTTACAAAAAATACAGTAAAACTAAAAAATTTATTAAAATAATTAGCTGTTTCGTCTATAGATACACCGTCAATAAAAGCAAAATCTCTATAGTTAGATCTAATTCTCATGTAATATGGGAAATCAAAGATAGATATTAAAAATGAATTTAAGTATTGTTGATATTTTATTTTATGTGCTTTTTTTCTTAAATCTATATGATTTTTCTGCTTCCAATCTTCTGTTTTATAAATAGCTATTTTACGAATAGCCATTTTATACATATCACAATTAGGAGTACTATGACTTAAGTTTGCTCCACTTTTTACTTTATGTTGAAGTATAGAACTATCAAAAACTTGATTTAATATATCGTTAGAAAATTCAATTTCTTTTTCTTTTAATTTTCTAGTAAATTCATCTATACAACGAGAATGACTTATCTTAAATGAAGACTTTTGAACTTTTAAAATATATTCTATTGTTAGCAATATATTGAATATTAAATAATAAGATTTTATGGGTAACCACGATGTTGAGGCATAAGAATAGTCTTTATCTATTTGTACTATTTTATATTCGTCATTTAAAGATTTTTTTGTTAATTCAATTAAATTTTTTTTATTTTCAACTTCTGGAATTTTTACTTTTTTAAGGGAATAATTACTTTTTAAATTAATATTTTCCGTTAAACAAACCAAACAATTAATATAATTTAAATGTGTATCATAAGCTTGATGTTCATTATTAACCATAAATTATATATTAAAAATTTAATACCTTCCATTCATTCCAGTTATTATGTTCACATTTTTGCCAATCAAAAGACTTTTTGTCATTGATCAACCAAGATCGATTATGCTCTATAACAATTCCACCAAAAAGTTTTTTATTACCAGAATCAGTAATGTATTTTTGTAAAGCCTCGGCTTTAGATTTGGTATAGGTTTTACCATCACGATCACCGGAATCTTTAACCTCAAGTAACCCCAAATGACCGTTCGATAGCTTAACTAAATAATCAGGATAGAAAGTACTAATGCCTCCGGCGTATTCGTATTTGATACCAAAATAATCCTGTTTGTTCTCGCCATTTTTCCACCACCAATCTATTTTGGAAGCGTTGGCATTTAAGAAAGTTTCAAATTCTCGTTCCGGATTGGATCTGTCGGTATTGAGATAGCACGGTTCAAAGGCATAATTTTTAACCTTAACAATCTCATCCGTATGCTCATTATAAAATGATTCAATTGGGAGTTCAAAAGCGTATCTCTGTTCGCTTTCTTCAACACGCTCACGGACTTCCTGTGCTTTTACAAAAACATATTGCCCGATAGCTTTAGACAAGACATGTTCAAAAACAACTCTGTTTTTAGTGTGTAAAAATATCTGTTGAGTTAAAAGTGATGGATTAGACCAGTTATCGGCACCAAGAGTTTTGTTAAACCAAATATAAATAGCTGTCTTAACTGCTGGAACAGAACGCTTAATATTTTTGAATGGCCCTAGATTATTTTTAATAACTTGCTCAAAGAAAATTTGCAATTCATCTATAGCCACATTTAGCTTAGCTATGGCATCAGCATTAATTTTACCTTCAAGCTCGTCAAAACTTTTTACATCAAGCGAAGTATCGGCAATTAATTCTTGCTGGTATTTTTTAATATCCAAATTAATACCTTTGGACTCAACGGTTTTGATATTATCTTTAACTTTATCAGTTTTCTTAATGCCAAAATACTCGTTAGCTGTTTTCTCAAACGCCGAACCAAAGCTGGAAGTAATATCACCGTAATCAACACGTGATTTATAATAAGATTCGAGTTTGATTGGTTTATATTTCTTGATGCGAGTAGCTTTAAGGTGTTTAATGATATTAGGATTGTATTCTTCTTTTTTAACTGATATAGATTGAAGATTGGTATAAATATAGCCACGATTCAAAGATTCGTTGCCGTAATGTTTCTGCTCGGGCATACGCAGAATACGACCAACAGTCTGTATTTCAAAAACAATATTGTGAGTCTCGCGGAATTTAACCAAAATGTGAGCTCGAGGACAATCCCAGCCGGTATCAATGGCTTGTTTAAAAACAAGAAATTCAATCTCATTATTCGGTTCAGAAATCCAATCAATTGTGTCCGATTTCTGCTCGGCCAGCCAAATGGCCATTCTTCCGTTTTTCTCGGTTATATCTTTCTCGGCTAAAAACTTTTTAACTGCTTCAATTTTTTGTTCACCAGCTTCAGCAGTAGGAATCTGTACTAAAACCAAAGGATTAATATTTGATCCTTCTTTTTCAAAAGCTTTTTTAAGCTCAAGTCGTTTGCGATAAGAGGCCTCAAGTACGGCTGTCTGGGAGTCTTCTTCGGACTTGGCAATTTTTTCTATATCTTCGTTGATAATCAGTTCTTTTTTAATCATACCTTCTTCGATGACATCTTTAGGATTAACTTTCACATAGCCAGCTTTGGTTTCAAATAGATCAGCTACGGTCGGCATTAACTTTGGTGTAGCACTCATTTCCATAACAAGATCAGCTGAAATGATTTGTCGCAATTCCTGTGCTCTTTCGCTGGTAGCGTTAGTATGACTCTCATCTATAATCAAGATAATCTTTCTTTGCTCTCTGGTCTTTTCTAAGACATCCCGAAAATTCAATTTTTCGCCATCTTTCATCAAAAGCACTTTCCATTCACCAGTCTTGCCATCCTTGCTTCGTAGTTTTTCCCAGTTAGCTACCACAACTTCATTTTGAACAATTCGTTCTCGTCCACCGAGAAATTCTTCTTCGGCTAAAGTAACCCGAGGGAAACCGGCAAAAACTTTTTCCAAAGAATGTTTGCTCTGCAAATGCAATTCGCCTTTGCCGATACTCATCCAAACAAAGCAAATGTCGTCATTGGGGAGTTCTTTGATAAGCCCCTCAATGAATTTGGCGGTCATAATCGTCTTACCGGAACCGGTGGGAGCTTGAAAGACCAGGGCTTCGCCCGGGCCGTCAAAATCTAAAAGTTTAACAGCTGTTTCAATTAGCTGGTTAACGGCTTTTTCTTGATATGGTTTTAGACTAATATTCATAAATTTGTTTATAGACATCTAATATTTTTTGCGGAATAGGTTCCAAGGAAACATTATTCCAGCCGACAAAGTCGCTTTTATCCACTCCGAGCGGATCAAGCGTGAAGCAATAAAATACTTTGTCGCCGTTAATTTTATTGAGTTCTTTTTTAAGATCAGACAAAGCCTTGCGGTCCAAAGAATAATATACTGCCAGAGTTTGATCACCTTGCTGGAAAATACGATAGTCATCAGTCTTTTTTATTTCATCAAAAATACCTTCTCGTAAACAAAGCATCTCGGTACATTCTTTGGTTATGCGAATTTTGAAGTCGTCTTTATTGGAAGCATCTTTGACAAATTTCGTTTTGAAATATTTTAGAGAACCTCCCAATCCTTTGACATCAGAATCTTTTGCACCCTTATATCCAGTAATAACTTTTTTAACACGAGGATAGCAAACCTCATCACAAATATTGTTTTCGTTATTCGTGCATAAAATGAATCTGCGACTTCCACCATCTTGCTTGTTTAGTTCCAAAACTGCTTGACCAGTTGTTCCTGATCCAGCAAAAAAATCGAGAATCGTAGCATCTTTATCGTTAGTACCAGAAAGAATTGACTTCATTACTGCAAACGGAGATTTTGGATATTGGAACATCTCTCTTTTCCCCAAAATCTTATCTAGTGTTGATGTTCCGTATTCACTAGCTGAAAATTCCGCATCATACCAAATACTCTGAGGAGTTTGTCCTTCCAATCCGCCCCTAAATTTATAATAAACTTGATATCCGTTTGTCGTTTGCTTCTTAACCCACAAATCTCCCACTTTACACATTTGATCTATAACGTCTTTCGAGCGTCGCCATATTCTTTTTTGACCAGTTGGATCAATTGGTAAAATCTCTACCGGTAATTTTT
>CAZMJW010000056.1:0-6121 GCA_964566915.1 uncultured Gammaproteobacteria bacterium | reverse complement strand
TTAGAATTATCTAGCTTTCAACTAGAAGATTTAAATTTTTCTCCAAAGTATTCTGTTATTACTAATCTATTTAAAGAGCATTTATCACCAGCTGATCCAAACAACCCTAACTATCATTCTTCTTTTAATTCATACTGGCAAGCTAAATTAAATATTGCAAAACACAAAAATAACAAATATTTGATTATAAATAAAGAATTAAAAAATAAAATAAAATCACAAAAATTATCTACCAATATTATCTATTTTAATAAAAGTAATTTAGAATCCAAATTAAGTGGAGAATATAATAAAGAAAATATTGCCGCCGCTGTTGAAATTGCTAAAATATTAAAAATAAATAAAGATATATATATTGAAGTAATTAAAAACTTTAAAAACTTAGAACATCGTTTAGAATTAGTTGGTAAAAAAAACGGTATATATTTTTTTGACAATAGTTTTTCCACTACCCCAGAAAGTACCATCGCTGACCTCAACTCTTTTAATAAAAATATAATTCAAATAGCTGGAGGAGCTGATAAAGGGGCAAATTTTAAGCAACTAGCTAAAAAGATTAAAGAAAAAAGTAAATTTTTAATATTATTTAAAGGAGAAGGAACAAATAAAATAATAAATGAATTAGCGTTAATAAAATTTCCTAAAGAGAAAATGTTTCTTGCAAAAAATATGAAAGAGGCGGTAAAAAAAGCAATTAGTATTGCCGATAAAAATGATGTTATCCTTTTATCTACTGCTTGTGCTAGTTTTGGTTTGTTTAAAAACTATAAGGAAAGAGGAAATTTATTTAAGAAATATGTTAAAGAAGAAATTGAAAAATAAAATTGGAATATTTGACTCTGGTCTTGGTGGTTTAAGTGTTTTAAAACATTTAATTTCTGACTTACCAGAATATGAATATATCTATCTAGGTGATAATGCTCGTCTTCCTTATGGAGATAAATCACCTGAAAAGATATATGAATACAGCAAAGAAGCAATGGATTTTTTATTTAAAAAAAAGTGCCAATTAATTATAATTGCCTGTAATACTGCTTCAGCTCAAGCATTACCTCGCTTACAAAAAGAATATTTAAAAAACGAAAAACAAGATAAAAAGATTTTAGGAGTTATAAGGCCTTTAGCTGAATATATTGCTGACAACAATTTTAAAATAGTTGGAGTAATTGGAACTAAGTCAACAATAAAATCAAAAGCCTATCAAATTGAAATAAATAAATTAAACCCTAAAATAAAAGTTGAAGAAAAAGCCACACCTCTTTTGGTTCCCTTAATAGAAAATTCTTGGTCAAAAAAACCAGAAACTAAAATGATTTTAAAAAAATATTTAAAATCTTTAAAGGATAAAAAAATAAAAAGTTTAATACTTGCCTGCACTCATTATCCACTTTTAATAAAAGATATTCGAAGGATATGTGGAAAAAGAATTTTAGTTCCTGATCCAGGAAAAATTGTTTCATTAAGTTTAAAAAAATATATTGATAATCATCCTGAATTAAATTTAGAAAAAAACAAAAAAAATAAAGTTACTTTCTATACCACTGATGAGCAAGAATTATTTAAAAAGTTAGGTTCAAAGTTTTTATCACAAAAAATTAAAGAAATAAAAAAAGCAAAATTATAATATGATTATATTCTTTTATGGACAAGATTCCTATCGATCAAAAAAATCACTACATGATTTAAAAAATAATTATCAAAAAAGCCTTGATCCAAATGGTGATAATATAATTTATCTTGATGGAGAAAAAATAACAGATAAAGATTTTTCAGATAATATAAAAAATGATTCACTTTTTTCAAATAAAAGGTTAATTATCATTAAGTCTTTGTTTAAAAATAAAAAATTAACAATTTTTAATAAAATATTGGAAACCTTAAAAGAAATTGAAAAAAACAATGATAATACTCTTGTTTTTTATGAAGATGAAGAATTATTAGAAAAAAAACACAATAAGGAATTAATTGGTTATTTAAAGAAACAAAAATATTCACAAGAATTTAAAAAATTGAGTGAAAAAAGCAAACTTCTTTTTGTTAAAAAGGAATTAGATAAATATGGAAAAAAAATTACTAATTCCGCAGCAGATTTTTTATTAAAATCATTTTCTGAAGACACTTGGTTATTGGCAAATGAATTAAAAAAGATATCTTTTTCAATTAATAATGAAATTATTGATTTAAAAAACGTTAAAGCAATTAGTCAAGAGATGTTTGGTGAGGATATTTTTTCTTTAATTGATGCTATTTCTACTAAAAATCATAAAAAATCTTTAGAACTTTTAGAAAAACAGAATTTAGCAGGGTTAAGTAATGACTTTTTATTAACAATGTTAATTCGTCAATTTAAAATATTAATTCAAGTTAAAGAATCTCTTCAAAATAAGATGGATGAAAAAAATATAGCTAGTGAATTAAAATTACACCCTTTTGTGGTAAAGAAAGCTGTAGTTTCAAATAAGAAATTTAATAAAAATGAATTATTAAATATTTTAAACAAATTAATTAGAATTGATTATAAAAACAAGAGTGGTAAAAGCGATTTAAACACAGAATTACTATTATTTGTTTCTTCAATATAAACAATAAATTAACATATAAATTAATCACTTGCTTTTTTCAAATTTGTTTGTTATAGTTTTTCCAGGATTTTTTAAAAGTATTTTAAATTTAAATATGGGCAATTAGCTCAGTTGGTTAGAGCGCAACACTGATAATGTTGAGGTCGGAGGTTCAAATCCTCCATTGCCCACCAAAAATATAGCGGGATAGAGCAGTTGGCAGCTCGCCAGGCCCATAACCTGGAGGTCGTCGGTTCGAGTCCGACTCCCGCAACAAGTTTTTTAGAAAACTTATACCGATGCCTCGGTAGCTCAGTGGTAGAGCAAAGGACTGATTTTCGGTCCGTTCTATGGTAACATAGGAATGAAAATCGGGTGAATTCGGGGAAACCTTATCTTATTAGTAATAATAAAAAGGCAATCCCGAGCCAAGCCTTAATTGGGATAAATAGTTAAGGAAGGTGTAGAGACTAGCGGGTGAGCCCAACAATAACCCCGCCGCGAGCGCCCGACTCCGTACTTAAGTAATTAAGCGGAGATGATATAGTCCAATCCTTAAGGAAACTTAAGTAATCAAGGAAAATCCTTGTGTCGTCAGTTCGATTCTGACCCGGGGCACATTAAGTAGACATAAAAATAAACATGTAACAAAATCATTCATCTATCATTGGTTCGATTTTGTGTCTATGCGTTCTGATAAAAAAACAACTAATTAAACTTAGGTTAATTGGTTGGATAAGTGGAGTTAAGACAAAGTTTATATAACGGGGTGTGGCCCAGTTGGTCTAAGGCGCCTGGTTTGGGACCAGGAGATCGTGAGTTCGAATCTCACCACCCCGACCCTTGATTTTTATTTAATATTATGTTAATCTTGGATTGATTTATAATTAATCATTAAGTTTATATTATGCCAAACAAGAAATCGGCAGAAAAAGAGCTAAGAAAAGCAAAAAAAAGAACTATTGCAAACAAGAAAGTATCAAACAATGCTAAAGCTTTGGTTAAAAATACTTTAAAAAAGATTGTTAGTAATGATAATTCTGTAAAAGAAGATTTGCCAAAAACAGTTAAAGCTCTTGATAAGGCTGCAAAAAAAGGTGTTATTACAAAAAACACCGCTTCTAGAAAAAAATCTAGATTAATGAAAAAAATAAATAAATTAAAATAAACTTATTGTTTATTTTTTTCTATTTATATTATTTAATAATGTACTTTTTCTTGGATAAAGCATTAAGCTTTTTCTCGGATAAAGCGCCAAAAACATGTTAGACAAAAAAACAAAAGAAAAATTAATTAAAAAATATCGTGTTCATGAAACAGACACTGGTTCATCTCAAGTTCAAATTGCTATTTTAACAGAAGAAATAAAAGAGTTAACCAGGCATTTAAAAGATCATAAACATGATTTTTCATCACGACGTGGTCTTCTAAAAAAAGTTAGTGAAAGAAGAAAGTTACTAAAATATTTAAGAAAAGAAGATTTAGACCAATTTAAAAAATTAGCAACTTCGCTTAAATTAAAAATTGCTCAAAAGTTAGAAGAGGAAGAAATGGAAGAGTTAAAAAAGGATAAAAAAATTACTACCCCAGAAGCTGAAGAAGAAATTGAGGAAGAAATTGAAGAATAAACAAATTAATATGTTAAAACACAAGGAACAGAGAATTGGAATACTTGTAGATGTAGCTAATGTTTATCATTCAGCTAAAAATCTTTATGGACAAAAAGCTAGTTTCAAAGAAATACTAAAAGAAGCAGTGGCCAACCGTAAATTGATACGTGCCACTGCTTATGCTATACGCACAGAAAATCAAGAAGAAGCTCCTTTTATCGAAGCTTTGGAGCAACAAGGTTTTGAAGTTAAAATGAAAGATTTACAAGTTTTTGCTGGAGGAGCAAAAAAGGGAGATTGGGATGTTGGTATTACAATTGATGCTTTAAAATTGGCTAATAAGTTAGACGTTATCGTTATCGTTTCTGGTGATGGTGATTATCTTCCTTTAGTATCATACTTACAAAACAATAAAGGTTGTTTAGTTGAGATAATGGCTTTCAAAAAAACTTGTTCTTCAAAATTAATTGAAGAAGCTGATGATTTTATTGATCTTGGTTCAAATAAGAATTTTTTAATAAACAAAACATATACTTCTAAAAATAAAAGAAGTGTTAATAATAAATATAAGAAGTAATTTAATTAAATTGACCGTCAAATAGATAGCGCTGTATCAGTATACAGTTCTGTAATTTGGCGGCCAAACAAAAATGTATGGAAAAAGTATTTTCAACAGAGTGGTTAGGTCGCACTCTATCTATTAAAACAGGTAAAATTGCCAAACAAGCTAATGCAGCTTTGTGGGTTCAGTATGGAGAAACTGTAGTTCAAGCAACTGTTGTTCAATCAAAAACAGCAAGAGATGTTGACTTCTTCCCCTTAATGGTTGACCTTGAAGAAAAATTGTACGCAGCGGGAATAATAAAAGGGTCAAGATGGATAAAAAGAGAAGGTCGTCCAACCGACCAAGCTATTTTAACTGGCAGAATGATTGATCGCTCAATTAGACCTCTTTTTAATGAAGAAGATAATAGAGATGTCCAAGTTATTATTACCGTATTAGCTGTAGATCAAGAAAATGATCATGATATAGTTTCTTTAATTGCCGCCTCAGCTGCATTATCAATTTCTGGAGTTGATTGGGCAGGACCAATAGGAGGAATAAGAGTTGGTTTAATAAATGACAACCTTGTTTTAAATCCAAGTTACAAAGAACAAGCAGAAAGTTCACTGGATTTAATAGTTGCTGGAACTGAAGAAAAAACTATAATGATTGAAGCAGGTGCTGATGAAATTCCTGAAGAAAAAATACTAGAAGCTATTATGCTTGGTCAAAAAGAAATGCAGGTTACTATTTCTCTTATCAAAGAAATGCAAAATAGTTTAGGTGTAAAAAAGAATGAACTAAAAATAGAAGAAAAAAGTGATGATGAAATTGAAAAAGAAAAGGAAGAAGAAAAAAATATAGAAATCGCTGAAAAATGGTTAGATGAAAATATTAAAAATATTTTATTCAATCAAGAATATTATACTAAAGGCGAAAGAAAAGCAGCTGTAACAGCAATAAAAGAGGGATTAAAGAAACATCTATTAAATAATGGTTTAGATAAAAACAATGCATCAGTTATTGTAAAAAAAGTTGTTGAAAAAAAAGTAGATGATGAAATAACCAGAGCGATAACTGAAGAACAAAAAAGAGTTGATGGTCGTAAATTAGATGAAATAAGAAATCTCTCTGCCGAAGTTAACTTATTACCAAGAACTCATGGTTCATCACTATTTTCTCGTGGTGAAACTCAAGTAATGTCTATTGTTACTCTCGGAGGTCCAGGAATGGAACAATCTCTTGAAGGTTTGGAAGGTCAAAGCACAAAGAGATATATGCATCACTACAACTTCCCTCCTTATTCAGTTGGTGAAGCCTCTCCTTTAAGAGGAACAGGAAGAAGAGAGGTTGGGCATGGTGCTTTAGCAGAAAAAGCCTTATTTCCAATGATTCCAAACAAAGAT
>CAZMJW010000055.1:0-6127 GCA_964566915.1 uncultured Gammaproteobacteria bacterium | reverse complement strand
AAAATTTAAAGAATATTGGAGTAAGACAGGTAATAATTGGACACAGTGAAAGAAGAAATATTTTTAAAGAAGATTCTTTGATGATAAATAAAAAGATTCAAGAAGCTTTAAAAAATAAATTACAAGTGATACTATGTTTGGGAGAAAATGAGAATGAAAAAAAAGGAAATAAAACAAAACAAGTAGTTAAAAAACAATTACAAGACGCGCTAAAGAATATAAGTAATAAAGATATTTCTCAAATAACTATTGCCTATGAACCAATTTGGGCTATCGGTAGTGGAAAAACACCCGAAGTAGAAGAAGTCTCTCTATTATCTAAATATATTAAAGAATATATATTTAATAAATATAGTAAAAAGATTAAAGTATTATACGGTGGTAGTGTTAATTTAGATAACTATAACTTATTTCTTGATCAAACAAATATAGACGGACTTTTGATTGGGGGATCTAGTTTAAAATATTCAGAATTTTCTAAAATTTGTCGTTAAAAATTATGTCAGATAATATTTTTTTAATAATTGCTTTAATATCATTACTAATTATAATTATTATTATAGTTAGAAAATTTCCAGTACTAGCCGTATTGGATGTTGAAAATATTCCTGGAGAGAAGGAGGCGGGTATAAAAAAAGCAATAATTAAAAAGAGAGTTGATAGAGATCTCGGTAAAATAGGTGGTGTTTTTGCTAATTCTTGGTTAAAAATAAAAGAAAAATTTTTATCCTTTGTTAATTTTTCAGAAAAGAAATTGAAAAAAGTTAAGAATAATCTTAAGAAAAAAAAGATATCATGGTCTGATAGAGAGAAGTTAATAAAAGACCTTTTTGCTAAAGCACAACAAGATTTAGTTGATGAAGAGAGTGATTTAGCTATAGAAAAACTTTTGGAAATAATTTCACTTGATCAAAGAAGTTTGTCAGCATTTTTCTATTTAGGTAAAGCCTATAGTCAGGCAAGAAAGTGGAGTGAGTCAGAGCAGATATTTAGACATGCTTTGAAGTTAGCTAAGAAAAGAAAAAAAGAAGATATATTTTCAGGAGATTTAAGTATATCGGAAATCTATTTTTCCTTAGCAGAAATGTTAAAAGAAGCAGAGAAGATTGACTTAGCCTGGAATGAAGCTGCCGAGGCTTTGGATATTGAAAAAAATAATCCTAGATTTCTTGACCTAATTTTAGATTTAAGTATAATGAGAAATGATAAACAATCTGCTTTAGAATATTTACAAAGATTGATAGAGAATAATCCAGAGAATAAAAAGATAGATGTTTGGAAAGAAGAAGTGGAGATGTTAAAAGAAAAAATAGATAAATAGGCCGTTGTAGCTCAGCTGGTAGAGCATCTCCATGGTAAGGAGAAGGTCACCGGTTCAATCCCGGTCAACGGCTCAGAAGAAATAGACTACTTAAAGGTAGTCTTTTTTAATTTTTAAACAATAAATTTAACTGTTTTAATACAAAAAACGTTAAAATATTTAATATTTTCATTTTTTTAACGATTATATTGACAAAAACGTTAAAATAATATATAATATACGTATATGAATAAAATATTAAGCATAAACAAAAAACTTAGCAGATTAAGAGAAAGGTATTACAGGGCACTACCAGGAAAAGAGTCTCTTATCAGGTTAATTACAGAAGCTGAAATCTCTGAGCAGGTTTATAATTCTAATGCTATAGAAAATAGTGCATTGACTTTAGAAGAAACTGAAAAAATACTACTTCAAATTGATCTTGATCGTTTTATTTCAGAAAGAGAATTATTTGAAACAAAAAATCTAGCTAGAGTAGTTGAATATATTAATATAAAAGCAAAAGAACAGGAATTAAATTTAGATGTTGTCTTGTTTCTTCATAAAACACTCCTTTCTAATATAAGGGATGATGTTGCTGGTAGATTTAGACAAGATGATGAATTTGTTAGAGTTGGTAGTCATATTGCGCCCACCCCTTCTAAACTACCAAAATTGTTTGAGGATATGTTAATTGAGTATAATTCTGAAATCGATAATAATATAATAAAAAAAATAGCAAAACTTCATCTTCAATTTGAACATATTCATCCTTTTGTTGATGGTAATGGTCGTATTGGTAGAGTTATAAATAACTACTTATTAATAAGAGAAGGTTATGTGCCTATAAACATAAAATTCATAGACAGAGTCAAATATTATAATGCTTTTAAAGAATTTGATATAAAAGGAGAAACAAATATAATGGAAGAAATAGTTGCCAAAGCTTTAACAAATAGTTATCACAAAAGATTAGCTTATTTAGAAGAAAAAGAGATTGTTTTGTTATCAGATTATGCTAAAAGAAAAAAAATTTCTTATCCAAATGTTATTAATAAAGCTAAGAGGCAAACAATAGAAGCTTTTCTTGAGAAAGGAAAATGGAAAATAGGTATATAATTATAAATAATAAAATTTAGACTATGAAAATAGAAGTTTCAAAAGAGCAATATCAAGATTTAATTATTACAAGTGAGTTATCAAATTGGATTTTAGGTATTTTAAGTGATTCAATTGATAACGATAATATTAATTATAAAAATATTTATAATAGAATTGAAAAACTAGAAAAATACCTTTTTAGTTATGCTAAAGAATTTGGTATGGAAAATAAGTTTGAGAATTATATGGGGGATATTTTATTAAAAGAAGAGGAGAATTTAAAGTATCAAGAAATAATAAATGATTATGATGATTATATTTTTTGGAGTGAGCTTGAAAATAAATTAGCTCGAGAAGAATTTTTTAAAACAATAACAGAAAAAGAAAAAAAAGAGATAGAAAAAACATCTTGGCTTCCAGAAAGATTTATGTATATCGAAGATAAATATAGAAAAGAATTTGAACAAAATGGTGTAAAAAATCTGGAAATTAGAATAAAATAAATAAAAAAATTATATGTTAGTAAAACAGGCCCATTACTTTTTAATAGGCCTTTTTTGTATTAAAAGAGTCTACTTATATCTTTATCTTTACAGATGAACGATTGTTCACTATAATATAAATATATAGTTAATTATCTTTTAAATTTATTAAAAATATTATGAAAAACAATGAAGTAATCGAAAAGCATAAGAAGTTGATTAAAGGATTTTATAAACTAAAAAAAAGGATGCCCAGCTATTCTGAAATTATGGAAATGTTAAAATTTAAATCTAAAAATTCTGTTTTTAAGTTAGTTAATAAATTAATTGAAGAAGATTTTTTAGCTAAGGATGAGAAGGGAAAACTGATACCAAAAAATATATTTGGAAAAGTTAGAATTTTGGGAGAAGTAGTAGCTGGATTTCCGTCTCCAGCCGAAGAAGAGTTAGCCGATACTATGAGCTTAGATGAATATTTAATAAATAACAAAGACGCTACTTATATGTTAAAAGTTAGTGGAGATTCTATGAAAGATGCGGGAATTATGGAAGGGGACATGGTTTTAGCAGACCGCAGTTTAACTGCTTCAAGCGGGGATATTGTTATTGCTCAAGTAGATAATCAGTGGACGATAAAATATTTAAGAAAAACTGGAAAATTGGTTTTTTTAGAACCGGCAAATTCTAAATATTCTAGAATATATCCTCAAGAAGAATTAAAAATCGCAGCAGTTGTCAAAGCGGTTATAAGAAAGTATTAAATAAAAATATGACTATTTTACATATTGATGCCGATTGTTTTTTTGTATCTTGTGAAGTGGCAAGATATCCAAAATTAAAAGGAAAGCCAGTGGCTACTGGAATGGAAAGAGGAATAGTTTCCGCTCTAAGTTATGAAGCAAAATATCGGGGAATAAAAAGAGGAATGAGTATATTTGAAGCTAAAAAAGTATGTAAGGATATTATTTTTATTCCTTCAGATTATGAAACATACAGCCTATATTCTAAAAGAATGTATAATATTGTAAGACGCTATAGTTCTGAAGTAGAAGAATATAGCATTGACGAATGTTTTGCTAATTTAGATGGTTTAGATAAGTTGCATAACAAAAGTTTAATTGAAATAGCTCGTGAAATAAAAGATGTTTTATACAAAGAACTAGGATTTAATTTTTCTCTTGGCTTAGCTCCAACTAAAACATTGGCTAAAATTGCTTCCAAGTGGAATAAACCATCTGGTTTAACAGTTATTAAAAAAGAGGATATAAATAGTTATCTTAAAAACCTTAAAGTAGAGGATGTTTGGGGAATAGGAAAACAAACGGCTTTTAAATTAAATAATCTTGGTATAAATACTGCTTTTGATTTTATTAATAAAAACTATGATTATATAAAAACAAAACTTTACAAACCTCAATATGAGATCTGGCAAGAGCTTCAAGGAAATATAGTATATAGATTAAATGTTAAATTAAAAGATAATTTTTATTCTATTTCTAAAACAAAAACATTTAATCCAAGTATTAATAATTATGATTATGTATTTTCACATTTATCTAAAAATGTAGAAAATGCTTGTATAAAACTTCGAAGATATAATTTAACTGTTAAATCGGTTTTCTTTTTCTTAAAAACTCAAAACTTTAATTACCATAGTTTTGAGCTAAAGCTTGAAAGAGCTAGTAGTAATCCAATTGAGATAATAAGAGAAATTGATAAGAAGTTTAGAGATATATATTCTCCATATAGAATGTATAGGGCTAGTGGAGTAGTTTTTTCAAAATTAGTTAAAAATAATTTATGTCAAACTGATATATTTTTAGAAAGTTTTAAAAATGATAAATTAAATAAAATATTTTTAGGACTTGATAAGGTTTCCAAGAAGTATGGAAAACATAGTGTTTTTTTAGGTTCTAGCTTTAAGGCTATTGTTTCAAATGAAAAAATAATTAAAACTCATAGAGACCTTAAAGTTAGAAGAGAGACTTTTAGAGGAGAAAGAGGGAGAAAGAGAATAGCTATACCTTATTTAGGAAAAGTTAATTAATTATTTTTTCTAAACCATTTTTTCCAGAAAGGCTTTTTATTTTTTTTCTTTTTTTCTGAGTTGTCTTCTTTTTCAACTTCTAAATCTTCTTTTTCTTTTTCAACTTCTAAATCTTCTTTTTTATTATCAAAATTATTGTAGTTATTTATAAATTCTTCTATACGTTCTTCGTTTTTCTTTTTTCTATACTCAACCTCTCTTAATTTATCTTCATTTTCTAAAACCATTTTTTCATCATTATTCTTTTCCGCAATTTTTATTTGTTCTCTATAATCTAAAATATCTTTTTCCAATTCTTTTCTTTGTAATTTTAAAGAATCAAGTAAATTAATTATGTTTAATTTTGTTTCTGTTTTTCTTAATTTATCCTCATTTTCTAAAACCATTTTTTCATCATTATTCTTTTCAGCAATTTTTATTTGCTCTCTAAAATTATTAATATCAATCTTTAATTTAAAACGTTCTTCTTTTAATTTTTCTTCGTTTTTAATATTCTCTATATCTTTTTTAATTTCTTCAATTTCGTCATTTTTCCGGTAATTATTAATTACTTCATTTAATAATCTTTCCCCCCTTCTTAATTTATTTTCGTATTCTAAAACCATTTTTTCATCATTATTCTTTTCCGCAATTTCTATTTGTTCTTTTAAATAAGCAATATTTTTCTTTCCAAGTTTAATAATTTCTTCTTTGATTTCATCTACATTTTCATAACCTTCTTCAATTTCTTCCTCTTCCCAGTTATTATTAATTACTTCATTTAATAATTTTTCCTTCCTTCTTAATTTATTTTCGTATTCTAAAACCATTTTTTCATCATTATTCTTTTTCGCAATTTCTATTTTTTCTTTTAAATTAGCAATATTTTTCTTTCCAATTTTAATAATTTCTTCTTTGATTTCATCTACATTTTCATAACCTTCTTCAATTTCTTCCTCTTCCCAGTTATTATTAATTACTTCATTTAATAATTGTTCAACCTCTCTTAATTTATCCTCATTTTCTAAAACCATTTTTTCATCATTATTCTTTTCCGCAATTTTTATTTGTTCTCTATAATCTAAAATATCTTTTTCCAATTCTTTTCTTTGTAATTTTAAAGAATCAAGTAAATTAATTATGTTTAATTTTGTTTCTGTTTTTCTTAATTTATCCTCATTTTCTAAAACCATTTTTTCATCATTATTCTTTTCAGCA
>CAZMJW010000054.1:0-6128 GCA_964566915.1 uncultured Gammaproteobacteria bacterium | reverse complement strand
GCTTTAATCTGCCTATATTGTTATTATTATTTTAATAAACAATGTCTTTAATAATCTTAATTCTTGTAATATCTTTAGCAACTTTAATAAAAGGAGCAGATTTTTTTGTTAACGGAGCAAAATCTATTGGATTGAAGATGGGAATGTCCCCTTTTGCTATTGGAGTAATAATAGTGGGAATGGGAACTTCTTTGCCAGAATTAGCTTCTTCTATTGCTGCAGTTTTTCAAAATCAGACAACAGTAGTTCTTGCTAATGTAGTTGGTTCGAATATAGCTAACATTTTATTAATAGTGGGTGTAATGGCTCTTCTTTCAAGGAAGATAGTTATAAGGAGGGACTTGCTTAAAAGTGAGTTACCTCTTTTTGTTATTGCAACAGCACATTTTCTTTTCATTATTTCTGATGGAGTTGTAAATAAAATAGAATCATTTCTTTTGCTTGGTACTTTCTTAGCTTATCTTTGGTATATAATAAAAGAACCACCAAGTGATATTGAAATTAGCGAAGATAAAAAAGAAAAAGAAAACAATAATATATTTAAATCAATTGGAATTATTCTTATTGGTTTAATTGGAATAATTGCTGGAGCACATTTTACTGTTTATTCTTCTATTGAACTTGCCTCTTTAGTTGGAATTCCATTGAGTGTTGTTACTATTCTTGGCATAGCTGTTGGAACGTCTCTTCCTGAATTGATGGTTTCTGTAAGTGCTGTTAAATCTGGAGATGCAGATTTAGCAATTGGTAATATTTTTGGTTCAAATGCTATTAATATGTTATTAGTAGTTGGCATCCCAGCATTAATAACCAATCTTTATGCTGATGAGGTAGTTATGGAGCTTGGTGTTAGTATATTATTAGCAGCTTCTGTAATATTTTTTGTTCATGGGCTGTCTCGTCGTTTAATGCGTTGGGAGGGTGCTATGTTATTATTGTTTTTTATTTTCTTTGTAATTCAATTATTTAATTATATTTAATATTATGTTAGAAATTATAGATATTAATTTATTGTTATTTCGAGGATTTGAATTATTAGGTTTTTTCTTATTCTTTCTTTTATTATTAAGAGAAATATTTAAGAAAAATGGAGGGCGTGTTTATGAGCTATTAAGTTGTGCTGTTTTTGGAGTAATATTGGAAGCTATAAATATTTCTATCGCTCATACATATTATTACAGCGATATTTTTTTAGTTAATATATTAGATGTCCCTTTGGCAATTGGATTAGGATGGGCTGTTATTATATACTGTGCGATGCTTTTAAGTGACCAGTACAATACTCCTTGGCAAGTTCGTCCATTTACAGATGCATTTATTGTTATATTAACAGATCTTGTATTAGATGTTGTTGCTATAAGAATTGGTTTCTGGTATTGGAAAATACCATTTAACCAAGAATGGTATGGCGTTCCTTTTGAAAACTTAGTTGGGTGGATTTTTGTTGCTATTTCCTTCTCTTTTGTTATTAGATTTATTAGGACATTAAATCCAAAAAGATTTTTAACTAAATTATTGATGGTGTTTAGTCCTTTGATTGCTTACATTGGGCTTTGTTTACAGTTAGCTATTTATGGAATTGTAACTATATTGCCCTATCAAATTAATTATTGGAATAATCTTATAAACTTCAATTGTCAATTAGATTTTAATTTACTTTATCAGCCAGAAGTTCAGCTTTGGAAGGGTTTAATTTTTACTTTTATAATGACTGTACTAATAAATATTTTTATTTTTGTAGCAGTAAAATATAGAAAAAACTATTTAAAAAAGTTTGATGCTTTGTCATTCTTTTCCTTAATAGCTTTGCATATTTATTTTATCTTTGCGCTTTTTGTTTCTGGCACTTATGTTCAATGTCCAATATTTATTATTATTGCGTTTTTAATCTTATTAATTCATACCCTTATCCATTTTATTCCATATATTAATGATTTATTAAAAATAAAGGCAGCAAAAAAAGCTCGTAAATTAATTATAGAAAAAACTAAAAAGATTAAGAATGTGATTGACGAGAATTTAAGATAAATAATTAATTATCTAATTCACTGTAGATTGTATTATTAAGATAAAAAGTAATAGCACTTCTTATGTATGGAATTGTATTCTCTGGTAATTCATTAATTTTAAACCATTTTAAATCATCACACTTTTCTGGTTCCATATTTATTAAATTACCTTTCCACTCTTTAGCTTTAAAGAAAAAAGCAATTCTTTCATTATTTATCACGTTTCTATCCATTACATGGACTAATTCTAAGTCGGATATATTAATATCAATTCCTACTTCTTCTTTAGCTTCTCTGAGCACTCCTTCTTTAAGTGTCTCCCCTTCTTCAAGGTGTCCAGCAGGAAAACTGTAATAACCGTCACCGTATCCTGTATTATATCTCCTTGAAAGTAATATTTTATCTTCTTTTATCAAGACCAAACATACTTCTGCAATTAATTTAAATCTTTCTTTTTTTATAAACATTTTAAATTATATTAATCCTATTATTTCCCTTATAATCAATCCTGATAATAGTGCTAAAATAACATTGAATATGCTACATAGTAAGAATGTATAGAAATTTGCTCTTCCAAATATTGTATCGCTCCACGAAGTATATCCTCCAATACATTTAATAGCCATCCAACCAGCAAAACATTTTAAAATAAATTCAAAATCAAAAACAAATATCATGACTAAAGAAAAAAATAAATATTCTATAATGCCTACTATTAAAGGCACCCATTTAAAATATTCCTTCTTTTTTTCAATTATTAATTGCTTGTTGCATGATTCACGAATTATCTTTGTTTTTTCTTCATCATCCCTAAATGTATATAATAACTTTTCTATTTTGCTATTTTTCCATCTTTCTAAATATTTAGTAAGTGATTGTGACAAGACAGAACAAATTAATAGTAAGATAATAGATGAGAATAATATAACTAAAATAAAAAATATCATATTTAATTAAAAAATTTGATTATTGAATGAAGTATCCCAATCAAAAGGGTATTTTCATCATGGTTACTAATTAATAAATTATCTACTATACTAATCATATGTTTCGTATTTTAAATTAGAAATAATTATCTACTGCAAATTTAAATTGTTCAACAAATAACTCCTTAAAAAAATATGCACTATTTTGTTCGTAAAATATTATAATTCCTTTTTTATAGTCAGCTTCATTAATGCTTCTGTAAGAAATTGGACAAACACCATTTGCCAATAAGACAGCATTTCCTAATATTCTTGCTGTTCTTTTATTTCCATCTTCAAAGGGTTGTATATATGATATCATTAAAATTAGACTTAGTGCTTTTGAAAAAGGATCTTTTAATGAGTTTATTTTATCTAAAGCTAAATTTAAAATATTAACAATGTTGTTTTTTCCTTTAGTCGGTATATATCTTGTCCCTGTTATTCTTACTGAATTATTTCTTATTCCCTCCTTAACGCCTAATCCTCTTGTCAATAATTCATGTATTTTTTCAATTTGGAAAAGATCTATCTTTTTAAATTCTTTTTTGTTGCTAAAAATATAGTCTATGGCATTTTTATGATTCAATATCATAATTGCTTCTTCTCTATTATGTCCTGATGCTTCTTTCCTATCTTTAATCAATATTTCTGTATCTATTAAGGAGTATGTGTTTCCCTCTATTTGTGAAGACTTCCAGCTTAATTCTATTGTTAATCTTTCAACTTCTTTTTTGAAAACAGCCCTACTCATCTTTTTCCCTCTTTCTAGATATTTATTATTAATTTTCGTTAATTCTTGTATTTCCTTTTCTGAAAATAGCCTAGATAGTTCCTTTACAATACTTTCATCAAATTCTAACTGTACATTTCTTTCATCAGGTCCCTTTTTAAAATATGCTTCAATATCAAAGACAGTATTAATCACACTATCTGAAAATAACGAATAATTAATATTTCTGCCCTTGCCGTTTTTCTTAACCAAACCCTCTTTAAGTAATAAGTCTAAATCACGTAAAACTGTAAAACGTGATACTTTGTCACCCAAAAAAGCAACAATTTCTGAATTACTTGCATTTTTTTCTTTCAAAAGAAAGTCTAATATTTTTTGTTGTCGCTTATTTAATTGTTGCATAATTTCTTCTTAATTGTAGCATTTTATGATAATTGGTGCAACAATTAATTTAATTCTTAATATTTGTCAAACTCTTCTTTTAAAATAGGAATATAGACATCTATTTCATCTTGTCCGGATATTTCATTGAATAATGGTCCTGCAAATATATTTTCATTACATTTATTATAACATAAAATAATAATAAAAAATAATTTTAAAACCTCATCACATGGGGATTCTGAACGTGTTTAACATATAAACTCAAATTAGTTGAACGCTTTAAGTTAGAAATATTAAATATTTATAAATTCTTTTCGAATATTTTTATTTTAAACTTTTAGTTTGTGTTTGTTATACATAATATAAATATTATATTTATAAGATTGTTTAATAAAATTAAAAACCTCATTAAAAAATTAATGAGGAAATTTAGCTTTGTCTCGACAGTCAATGTTAAATACTTCAAGACCATTTTCTTTGGAGTAAGAAACGACTCTTCTGTAATGACTATACTCTCTAGAGACAATTTTTTCTCCGAAGTCGAGTATTGCCGCATATGCTAAAATAGTTTTATAGCGATTGCCGTCTTCCTTTTTTTCTTTGACGCAGGCGGTAGTTAGTTTTTCGTCTAGCTCTACAGAGTGCAAGTCAAGTCGAAAGGACAAAACTTCTATAGTGTCAATGATAAAAAGCCTTTCATCCTTTTTTTCTTCAGGAATGAGATGCATTTTTCTATTCACAGTAACTATATCTGCTCTCTCTGGTATTTCTCCATTGAATTCAGGAGAAACAAAGACTTTCAACAGTGTTTCAGTTCCATTGCAAATAACAATGACGTCGTTTCCATCCTCTTTTCTTAACTTTCCTCTTCTTACTTTTACTCTCAACGTAATCACCTTCTCAAATATCCAACCTTAAGATAGAATAAAAAGTGATTTTTGTCAATAAAAAATGGTAATGTGCATACACATATGGCGGTTTTTCAAAAAATATGAAAACATCTAAATTAATGTGTACAAAATTATCAAACAATCAATTAGAAGAAAGGTTGAGATGGGTTTTACCCATCGCAAACAAAGAAGTTAGATTAATAGAAGTAAGTAAAGTATTCCATGGAAGTAAAAGAACTCTTGAAAGATGGGTTTCAAACTACAAAAAACATGAAGAATTAGGATTAATTCCTAAAACAACGAAACCGAATAATAATCCAAACGAAACATCTATCAGAACAAAGGAAAGGATAATTGAACTTCGAAAAGAAACTAGGCTTTGTCCCGTTAAAATAAACTACCGTTTAAAGAAAGAAGGCATTACTATCGGAACGAGGACGATTGGAAAGATAATTAAGAAAGAAGGACTAACAAGGAAATACAGAACTAAAAAAATTCAATGTGAATATGTTAAGGTAATGCCATCTCTTGGGGATTTGGTAGAGATAGATGTTAAATACGTACCGGATAGACTTAATGGTATTAAATACTATCAATTCACGGCAATAGACTGCTATTCAAGGTGGAGATATTTAAAAGTATATGATGATATTTCTAGCTATTCTGCGGTTGAATTCGTGAAAGAGTTAATGAAGGTGGCTCATTTTAAGATTAAAGCTATTAAAACCGACAATGGAACCTGTTTCACTAATAGATATGTTGGGTATGCTAAATCTAAAGATCCTTTAATTCCTAGATTACACGCATTAGATATATTTTGTCAAAGACATAATATTATTCACTATCTCATTGACCCAGGGAAACCTGCTCAGAATGGAAAGGTAGAAAGATCTCACAGAACAGATCAAGAACATTTTTACGATGTTAATCGTTTTAAAAACATTTCTGAGCTTGAGAAAAAAATTAAAATATGGAATGATTATTATAATAACTTAGAACATATTTCATTAAAGGGAAAAACCCCTAATGAAACGGTCTTAGAATCATTAAATAAATATAATTCAAAACCGCCATATGTCTGTTCCTAAAACAATTTTTTCTTGACTTTTTAGATCGATAATGAAAATTTTATTTACCTTTTTTTGTT
>CAZMJW010000053.1:4747-6230 GCA_964566915.1 uncultured Gammaproteobacteria bacterium | reverse complement strand
AACTCCAATCCTTATGATGTTAGCATAAACGGCATAAACACTAGCGCTAATGATTCAATAGCTCTAGCTTTTTTTATCTCTAACGATACAAATGAATGGTATTTGCAAAACTTAGACTGGTCAAATTTAGGAAATAGTCAGTATAGAAATAGTCATGATGGAATATCTGTTTCCGCTGCTTATAAAACCATTGATAATCCTGGTTTTAGTGGAAATGTTACAAATAGAATAATACCTGCCGGAAACACTAGAGGAAATTGGCACATATTTTCAATTAAAAAATTTGATTTTTAAAATAATAGCAATACAGATAATGAAAAAAGAATTTAGCAAAAAAAACAAAGCCTTTACCCTAGTAGAAGTCATGCTTTACACCACCTTGTTAAGTGTCTTTTTGTTATCGATGAGCTTATTTGTAAATAGCGTAATCTCTGCCAAAGCAAAGAATCAAATTATTCTAGATGTTGAAAGACAAGGAGAATATATTAGTTCTATTATTTATGAGTCAATAATAAACTCAACAGATATAAATAACCCACTTCCTGGACAAGAATCTTCTTCTCTTTCTTTAAACACCGAGATTAGTATAAACAATCCAACTGTAATAAGTATAAGTGATAATAAAATACAAATAAAAGAAGGTAGCGCTTCAGGTATATTTTTAAATAGTGAAAATATAAGAGCAGAAAACCTTATCTTTAAAGAAAATTCATTGTTAAATAGCCCTGAAAACATTAACGTTTCTTTTACTCTTTCTACAATAAGTACAAATAACAAAGCAGAGTTTAACTATTCACAAGATTTTTATTTAAACGCTAGTCGCCGTTATTAATATGAAAAACAAACATAAAAAAGCTGGATATATTACAATTATAACTGTTATTACTATCAGCGCTGTTTCTATTGCTACCGTACTCTCCTTAATCTTTAGTAGTCTTAACGCTATAAACACCGGTCAAAGTCTAAAAGACTTAACTCAGGCTGAAGCAGCCGCTAATTCCTGTATTGAAGAAGCTTTGGAAAGAATTAGACAGGATAATAATTTTCAAGGCTCTTTTCAAATAACAAAAACTAATTATTCTTGCCAGGCAAATGTTTCTTTTTTATCTGGAGAACAATTTCAAATACAATCTACAGGAATAAGTAATGATAGTTATAAAAAAATAAAAGTTGAAACTAATCAAATTATTCCAATAATAACAATATCTAGCTGGCAAACGGTTTCTGATTTTTAAAACTATTGGCAGCAAAATATAAAAATGCTATAATTAAATCATAATAAATTTATAATTAATAAAAATTATTAAAAAAAGAAAACTATGAAAAATCAAACAAAAAAAGGTTTTACCTTATTGGAAATCTTGTTAGTTGTGGCAGCTATTGCTATTCTTGCTGGTATCGTAATTTTAGCAATAAATCCAACAAAACAATTAGGAGACACTAAAGATGCTGCTAGAAGAGCTGATGTAAACACAATTCTAAA
>CAZMJW010000053.1:0-4647 GCA_964566915.1 uncultured Gammaproteobacteria bacterium | reverse complement strand
TAATTTCAAGGAGCCGATTTATTTAAAAAAATAAAGAAAATGGCATTAAAAAGTATAAAGAGTAAAATATTGTCTAACACTTCCCTAATAGTTTTTTTAGGTGGCCTTATTACGGCAATTTCTATTGCTTGGATTTCCTATTCTCAAGAAATTATAAATATAAAAGAAGAGCTACTCTTAAAAAATAATCTTTCAGCACAAAATATAGCAATATATTTTGAAGATTCTTCTTCTTTAGCTAATGCTTTAGCTAAAAATGAAACAATAATTAAAATACTTGAAGAGGATGTATATAATAACCCGGAAAATTTTAGTGAATTTTATAACAATGAAAATATTGATATAAATAATTTAGAACTTTTTGTTTCCGAAACTTTAAAAAGTTATAGTTTAAAAGAAGAATACGAAGACATAGTCGTAGCTGATGGTTTTGGCGAAATATATTTATCAGATGACCCTGAAAAAATTCATCAAAATATAAAGCATACTCCATATTTTAAAACATCAATTAACGGATATTCTTCGGTTAATGCTATTTATAATCAAAAAAATAATAAAACATTTTATTATATCGCCGAACCTGTAAAAAATAATAATAATCAAATTATTGGATCAATTATTATTGAAATGCGTCCTGAAAAAATTAATGCTATTCTAAACTCCTTTTTAAAAGAAAATCAAAATGCATATATAAGTGATGAAAATGGTATTATTGTTTGCTCGGCTGATTTGCAAAATTTATATACCAGTTTTGGATCATTAAATCCAAGCATTTTATCAAAAATTACTGAAGAACAAAGATTTCCTGGAAAAGAAATTGGTCATTTTAGCTATCAAGAAATACAAAATCTTATTTCAAGAGGTCTTGAAACAAACCAAAATATAGAAATAAATGTGGGCAATAAAAATTATTTATTTACCATTAGCCCAATTGGAGATACTGGCTTTTTTAGTGTACTACAAACAGATTTAGAGACTGAAATTACTACAGCTATTAAACAAGGAGTTACCACTTTCATTCCAACTATATTAACTATTTTACTAATAATAATTTTTCTTTATTTCATTATTTCATCTCTTCTTGAACCAATTAAAAAATTAAAAAATACAGCTACCGCTATTGGTAAAGGGATATTTAATCAAGAAAAGAAAATTAATACAAAAGATGAATTAGACGATCTTGAAAATGTTCTTTTAAATACGGCTGATCAACTAAAAAGCGCTTATTTAGAAATGGAAGAAAAAGTTAAACAAAGAACCATAGAAATTGAAAAAAAGAATGAACAAGCCGAAAGAGCCAATCAAGCTATTTTAAATATCATGGAAGATATTGAAAAAGAAAAAAATAATGTAGAAATTTTAAATCAAGATTTAAAGAAATTTAAAATAGCTCTTGATAATAGTAGTGAACAAGTATTAATTGCTGATAAAGAGGCTAGACTTCTATATGCCAATCAGGGTATGAAAAATATTTCTGGTTATAATCCTAGGGAAGTAATAGGAAAAACAACAGCTGAACTATGGCGTGTAGTAGAAGATAAGGATAAAGAAAAGGAAATGTGGAATACTGTTTTAAAAAAGAAAAAATCGTATACTGGTGAATTTAAATGTAAACACAAGGATGGTCATGAATATTATGTTCATAAAACTATTTCACCAATTCTTGATGAAAATAATAATGTTTCATTTATTATTAGTATTGCCTATGATAAAACCAAAGAAAAAGAAATTGATAGAGCGAAAACAGAATTTGTATCTCTTGCTTCTCATCAACTTAGAACTCCACTTTCCAGTATTAATTGGTACGCGGAAATGCTTTTAGCTGGTGATGCTGGCAAACTTAGCGATGACCAACAAAACTTTGTTGAAGAAATAGCTAAAGGCAACAAAAGAATGGTTGACTTAGTTAATTCCCTTTTAGATGTCTCTCGATTAGAACTTGGAACATTTTCAGTTGAACCAGAAGAAATGCAAGTTTGTGATTCCGCTAAGAGTATTATCAAAGAATTAAAACCAGATATAAAAAAGAAGTCAATGACTCTTAATTTTACTTGTGAAAAAGATATCCCAAAAATAAATGCTGATCCTAAATTAATTAGAATTATATTTCAAAATATACTATCTAATGCAGTAAAATATACTCCAGAAAAAGGTATAATAGACGTTGATATTAAAGTTGAAAATAAATATATTGTAATTAAAATTAAAGATAACGGCCTGGGTATTCCAAAAAGTCAACACGATCAAATATTTCAAAAACTATTTAGAGCAGATAATGTTAAATCATCAGATACTGAAGGGACTGGGCTGGGATTATATTTAGTAAAATCCATAGTTGATAATTCTGGTGGAAGTATTCGATTTGAATCAGAAGAAAATAAAGGCACTACCTTTACAATAGATTTGCCTTTAACTGGAATGAAAGAAAAAAAAGGCACTAAAAAGCTTGGTGAATAATTAATTATAAACATAAATATAAAAAAGTATGAGTGAAAAAAAAGAATACAACATTTTAGTAGTTGAAGATGAACTTCCATTACTTGAAGCTGTTAAAACAAAACTAACCATTAATGGCTTTGAAGTGGTAACTGCCAGAACCGCTGAACAAGCTTTTCATTACTTAGAAAACATGGAAATTCATGCTCTTTGGCTTGATCATTACCTATTAGGCAAAGAAAATGGCCTAGATATTGTAAATAAAGTTAAGAGTAATGAAAAATATAAATCTATACCAATCTTTGTTGTCTCAAACACCGCTAGCTCAGATAAAGTACAAACTTATATAAACTTAGGGGTATCTAAGTATTATATAAAATCTGATTGTCGTTTAGAAAACATTGTTGATGATATAAAGAGTTATTTAAATAATCCAGAATAAGATTAATTTCAATTATTTAGTTTAAATTTATTGATAAATATAAAAAGAAAAGAAGGGTTTCCCCTTCTTTTTTTATTATAAAAATAAAATGAATATAAACTATTTAATTTTATTCTCCCTCTCCTTTAAGTTTAGTAATTTCATTTTTAAGTTCTATCATTTTTAATTCTCTGTCAACCATTAAACTATTTAATTTTTCTAGTTTATTTTTTTGTATTTCTAATTCACTTTGTTCAATTTTCTTAAAAGTAATATCTTCAAATAACGCAACAACATAAGACCTATCATTTAACTCAAGATAATCATATATAGCTTCATATATTTTATTATTGTTTTTCATATAAAACTCTACTCTTTTTAAGCTAATGTTATTTTTAGAAAAAAACTGAAAACCTTTTACTTCATTTCCCTTTTCATCTAAAACTTTTTTATATTCAACAATTTCACTAACTTTTTTATTAATTGCCTTTTCTTCTTTTAACCCAAATAATTCTTGCGATGCTTTATTCCATAAACTAATACTTTCTTTTTCGTCATATACAATTATTCCATTAGGAATTGAATTTAAAATCATTTTAATTTTCTTATCATTTTCTTCTGCTTCTTTAGTAATTTCTTCTTTTTTTCTTAAATAATAAATAACCAGAAAGGCAACTGTAAAAACCAATATTGAAAGAAGTATTAATACAATTCTAGTAAAGAACAATTTGTTTTTAAATAATGGATAATCTATATCTGCTCCCAAAACACCAACAATATTTCCATAATCATCAAATATGGGGGTAAATTTTGAAAAATAAGTACCATATTCATCGGTATACAAATCGGTAAATATTGCCCTTTCACCTGAAAATACCGTAAATACTTCAATTGGAGGAAATTTATACAAAGAACCTGGCTCAACATAAAGATCTTCTCCAACCGGAGTTGACTCAACTATAAAATATATGTTAGATCCTTTTTTAACTAAAATATATAAAGCATCCACTCCTCTTCTTAAAAATATATCACCCAGTCTCTCTACTTCTCCTTTTAACCAAGAAACATCTTCATTCTTTAAAATAGCCCCCCTATCACCAATTAACATTGATGAGTTATATACTCTGTTTGGATTTATTGCTGATAAAGTTATTTGTGATGACCAGTCTAATTCTGTTTTAAATTGATTAATAACAATTTTACGACTAAAAAATAATATCGCCGAAAGAATTATTACAAATAAAAAAATGAATAAAGCTACTATTTGCCAGAACTTTTTTCTATTTTTCATAAATTATATATTTAATGTATCTTAATTATAGCAGATAATTAATAATTATTAAATAAAATGAAATAAAAAAAAGCGCCAAACATTGTGTTTGACGCTGTAAATATTTAAAGTGTTAGATATCAAGGATCAATCTGAATGAACATGGTTTGAATAGTTGCCTCTGTCGCTCCCTGTTCGGTTCCTTCAGGAATGAAAACAACAGAAGCCCAACCACCAACCGGTATGATATAATCTTGATATGAATTTTCGGCATCGCTGGCCATTTGTTCCATAACAGAATTAACATCACTTACACCACCAGCAGCAACTCCATTCCAACCGTCAAGTAACCAGATAGCTCCCTGAACATCATTCCAATTGTGTCCGGGATAAAGATTATTTGTTCCTGGCAGTCCAATATGGTTAATGAGCCAGTTAATCTTTCCCCACAAGCTTCCTTGAGCAAATAAAGGCATTAACTCCGGATAAAGAGATGAGTACACATCCATTTGGTATTCAG
>CAZMJW010000052.1:0-6268 GCA_964566915.1 uncultured Gammaproteobacteria bacterium | reverse complement strand
ATGTTTTGATGGATTATTTGTTAGTAGGGTTGTACCAAGTTGTGAGTTTGCGCCATGCCCAGAGGTAGTAGAAGATGTTGAGTAAATAAGGTATTAATTTTATTGAAAAATATTTAAAGCAGATATTTTGAACTGTACCCCGAAAAGTGGACACGAAAGTGTCTGCTTTTTTTGTTTGACAAAGATTGATATAATTGATACTTTTAATTGAAAACTTAGTAATTTAAAAACTTAATAAATAAGGAGATTAAAGATGAACAAAAAGAAAAGTATGTATGAAAAACTTGGTGTTGATCCTCAAAAAGAAAAAGTAAAAGAAACTTTTTCCTCTATCATTGACAATCAATTTAAAGGAGCTTTTGTTAATATTGTTAAAGACCCTTTCAGTCCTGATCGTTATGTAACGCTTCATAGTGATGGTGATGGGAGTAAGTTTGTACAAAGACTTCTTCATTACTTTGAAACCGGAGAGGAAGAAATTTTTAGGGGGATGGTTGACGATGCTATTTCCATGAATACCAGCGATGTAGCGGCGGCCGGTTTTGTTTACGAAACCTGGTTAATAAATGATGTTTTAAATATTGGGCTGGATCCATTATTGAAAGAAATAATTATGAAGCAAATAGCTATTCGCCTTGAAGAAATTAAGAAATTGTACAAGGCTCATGGTTTTCGCTTTAAATTCTTGGGTGGCGAAACAGCTGATTTGCCTGAGCAGGTAAACACAGCCGTGTTCGATGTTTCCATTATGGCTTGGGCAAAAGAAAAGCATTTAATCAAAGGAAATATTCAAGATGGTGATTTGATTTATGGATTTTCAAGTGATGGTCAGGCTGACTGGGAAGAAGAAGAAAATAGCGGTATTATGTCAAATGGCCTTACTCTCGCTCGAAGTTGTTTGATGAATTCATGCTATAACACAAAATATCCTATTCTCAGTAATTCCGAGCGTTTCTTTAAAGGACCATTTTCGGTAAAACATAAATTAGATGAATTATCGGGAAACAGTGTTTCTAGTGCGCTTTTATCACCAACCAGACAATGGCCCTTTGTTATTTCTCAATTGATGAGCCGTTTGGATCGAAAGTCAGCCTTGGGAATGCTTCATGGAATTGTGGTAAATACTGGTGGTGGAGCGACCAAAATATTGAATATTGGTCGGGATAAAAATGTCCAGTTTTATAAAACAATGCCTATTCCTCCCGCTATTTTTAAGTTAATCCAACAAATGAGTGGAGAAAACTGGAAAAATATGTATCAAACATTCAATTGCGGAATTGGAATTGACGTTATCGGTGAGAACAAAACAGCATTTAAAGATGCAATTGCTGAAACCTCTTTTTCTTTAAAGGTAAAAAGTGAGCTTTTAGGGAATTGTGCGGTTTTTGATGCCAAAAGATTGGAAAAAGATAAACTTTTTCTCAGAACTCCTTACGGTAATTTCAGTTATTAAAAACAAAGACCCTTTTAAACAAGGGTCTTTTTTTCTTTGTTGAGAGAAATTAAAAAATGGCGTAGAATGTAGATAGAAATAATAATAACTTATATGAAAAATTTTGATAAATTATTTAAACCATTATCAATTGCTCTTGTTGGAGCTTCAAATGAAGAGGGAAGTATTGGTAATGATTTAATTAATAACTTAAAAGAAGGATATAAAGGAAAAATATATCCTGTTAACTTAAAGAGTAAAAAAGTTGCTGGTCTAAAAGCCTATTCATCATTAACTGAAGTTAAAAAAAATATTGATTTGGTTGTTATTGCTGTTCCAGCTAAAGTAGTGCCTTTAATTTTAGAGGAAATGGGAATTCTTAAAATTAAGTCAGCGGTAGTTATATCTGCGGGTTTTAAAGAAGTGGGTAATATTGAATTAGAGAATAAATTACAAGCAATTTGTAAAAAATATAAAATTAATTTAATAGGTCCAAACTGTTTAGGGATAATTAATCCGCATATTTCTCTAAATGCTTCTTTTGCCGCTACAACAGCAAAACCTGGTAATATTGCTTTTATTTCTCAAAGTGGTGCTTTATGTACAGCTATACTTGATTCGGCCAATAGTTTGGGATTGGGTTTTTCTAAATTTATATCTATTGGTAATAAAACAGTGATTGATGAAATAGATATTTTTAAATATTTAATTAATGATAAACAAACTAAAATAATAGCTGTCTATGCTGAACAATTAAAAAAACCGCAAGAAATAATTAAATTAAGTGAACAGTTAAGAAAAAAGGGAAAGCCTTTAATTGTTATTAAAGCTGGAAAATCGCTAGCTGGAGCTAAAGCTTCATCTTCACATACTGGCGCATTAGCTGGGGAAGATGGAGTGTATGAGGCTTTATTTAAACAAGCAGGAATAATTAGGGCGGATAAAATTGAGGAAATGTTTGATTACATTAAAATATTTAATGATAATAAAATAAAAAAAGCAGAAAATATCGCTATCATTACTAATGCTGGCGGACCAGGGGTAATAGCGGTTGATTGTTTGGAAAAAAACAAACTATCATTAGCAAGTTTAGATAATAAAACAAAAAATGAATTAGAAAAAAAACTACCTTCTTCTGTAAGCTTGAATAATCCAATTGATATTTTAGGTGATGCTAAAGCTAAAAGATACGAAGATGTTTTAACTAAGCTTGTTAAAGATAAAAATATTGATGTTGTTTTAACCATTCTAAGCCCACAATCAAGTACTGAGATAATAGAAACTGCCAAAAGTATTATCTCTCTTAGCAAAAAGAGCAGTAAACTAATCATCCCTGTATTTATGGGAGATGAATTAGTGTCTGAAGCAAGAGAGCTTTTTAAAAAAAATTCAATTAGTTCATATATATTTCCTGAAGATGCTATTAAATCTTTAAAAGTATTTAATGATTTTTTTCAACTTAAATCACAGAAAATAAAAGAAAAAAAATATAGTTTTAAAGTTGATTATCAAAAAGTAAAAAAAATATTTGAAGAAGCTAAAGAAAAATCCAAAAATTCTTTTCCGGAATATGAGGCAAAAGAAATTTTTAACTCTTATGGTTTTGATGTAAGCAAGAGCTATTTAGCTAAAAATATTAAAGAAGTAAAATCAATTTCTAAAAAAATAAATAAAGATTTAGTTTTAAAGATCGTTTCAGAAGACATTCTTCATAAGTCTGATGTTTTAGGAATTAAACTAAATGTTAAACCAAAAGATGCGGTTAAAGCATATAGAGAGATAATAGACAATGTTTCAAGAATAAAACCACAAGCTAAAATAGAAGGAGTTTTGTTAACAGAGATGATAAAAGAAAAAGGAGTTGAATTAATTCTTGGATCTTTTAAGGACAAGGCTTTAGGACAAACAATTATGTTGGGACTGGGAGGAATATATGTAGAAGTTTTAAAAGATGTAAGTTTTGGCTTAAATCCTTTAAAACCTAGTGATGTTTTAAAAATGATTGAGTCTCTTAAAAGCTATAAACTACTTAGTGGGGTTAGAGGAGAAAAAGAAAAGGATATAGAAGCTTTGGTTGAAGCGGTAATAAGATTAGCAAAACTATTAAATGATTTTCCAGAAATAAAAGAATTAGATATTAATCCTCTCTATGTTTTTGATAAAGGGAAAGGAGTTAAAATACTGGATTCAAGAATTATAATTGATTAAAAAGAAATATGAGTAATAAGATAAAGAAAAAAACACAAATACTCTATATTCATGGAGGAAATACCTATAAAAGCCGAAAAGAATTTTTAAAAGCTTTAAAAAATTATGAACCATCTCTTGAAAAGCCCGAGATTTGGAGTGGTAAATATTTAGAGAAAAGCCTTGTAAAAGATTTTATTGTGGTTAAGCCAAAAATGCCTTTTAAAGAAGATGCCCGGTATGAAGAATGGAAAACAATGTTTGAGCATTATTTAACAATTCTTGATAAAAAAATTGTTTTAATTGGTGTGTCATTGGGAGGGATATTTTTAGTAAAATATTTGTCGGAAAATAGAATAAATAAAAAACTAAAAGGAGTGTATATTATTGCTCCTCCATGATAATAATTTACCGCACGAAGATTTGTTGGGAGGATTTAAGTTAGAAAAAGATTTATCTTTGATATATAAAAATTGTCAGAATACCCATTTTATATTCTCCAATGATGATGATGTTGTCCCATTATCTCAAGCAGAAAAATATCAAAAGAAAATAAAAGATATTAAAATATATTTCTTTGATAACATGAATGGTCATTTTCGTTGTGAGAAATTTCCTGAACTAATTAAGATGATAAAGAATGATTGTTTATGATAAAAATATTTTATTCTTTTAGAATAAAAAGAAGAAGAAAAAGAAAACCGATTAACCAAAAGCATTATTTGGAAAATAAAGAAAAAGCCAGAAAAATAATTATTTCTCGCCTTAAGTATTTTTCTGATATCTATAAAATAACTCATGGAAGGGTAAGTATTAGAAATCAGAGAACCAGATGGGGAAGTTGTTCAAGACAGGGTAATTTAAATTTTAATTATCGTCTTTTAACACTTAGTCCCAAACTAAGAGACTATGTTATTGTTCATGAAATATGTCACTTAAAAGAATTTAATCACGGAAAAAGATTTTGGCAAGAAGTTGCTAAAACAATACCAGATTTCAAAGAGATAAGAAGGGAACTTAAAAAAATAAGAATGACTTAGTTATTTAATTTCAGTTATTACAAATTTTTTTGATTTGCCGTTAATAATGACCTCAACTTGGTCATTATTTTTTTTACCCAATAGAGCGTTTCCAAGAGGAGATGTGCTAGAAATAATATTCTTAAATGGATCGCTTTCAACTGAGCCAAGAATTGTATATTTTTTTTCTTTATTATCTTCACTAATTAAAGTAATAGTATTTCCAACATTAACAATATTGTTATTATTTTTTTCTATTATTTCAGCTCTATTTAAAATTTTTTCTAAATCATCTATTCTTTGATTCAAACCTCTAAGCCTTCCTTTGGCTAATTGGTAACCAGCATTCTCAGAAAAGTCACCCATTTCTGCTAATCTTTTAACTTCCATAGCTTCTTTTGGTCTTTTAATCTTTTTCCAATATTCTAACTTATCCCTAAGCTCTTCATATTTTTCCTTTGTCATTTTATAGTTTTCAACCCCTCTTTTTGGTCCACTACCTTTTCTAATTGGCACACGCATAATTTTTTATTATTTAATAATACTTTTTTTGCTTTTCAATATTTTAATTATAATGTATAATAGAGTTAAAAGGCAAAGTGCCTAAAATTTTGTTTATTAATTTTTAAAATATTTATATGTCAAAGTTGTCATTAATTAGAAAATATTTATCAGATAGTTTTAGAAAAAGGAAAAAGTTAAATTCTATATTAGTTTTTCTTTTGTTTTTAGTATTTTTAACCTTTATTGTTTTAAACTATTCATCTTCTGCTGGTGTTAACATTTCTTTAAGTGATGTATACACTCCTTCAAATACTTTACCAAACGTTACTGTGAATGCTACTTCGACCATTTCTGGCGTTACTATTCAAGAGGTAGAGTATTCTTTAAATGGAGGAACTAGTTGGACTGACTGTACTACTCAATCAGGAACATCATATGGAGAAGAGACAGGTACTTTTTCTTGTGCCGTTCAATCATTATCATCTGGAGAATATACAATGGATGTAAGAGTTAGAGATAGTCAAGATGATTATGCAACAGAATCAACTAATACGTTTATATATGACAACAATGCTCCACTTGTAAGTATTAATGATGGGCCCCCTTATACCATAGATAATCAAATTGTAAGTTTCTCTGGAACTGTTATAGATAGTTGGACAAATGTTAATGAAATAGAGTACGCTTTTCATGAAGTATCTGCTTCGGATCCAGCAACTGAGCCAAATTGGACAGTAAATAATGGAACTTGTACTAAAATAGGAACAGGTTTAAATGTTGAATTTGAATGTAATAGTATAGATTTTGGCGCAGACACAACTGACAATACAAAAGAGTATAGATTTCATGTTAGAGCTTCAGATGTAGTTCTAAACATTGCTACTCAAAATACATCTTATTTTAAATTTCGCATAGACACAATAGATCCATACGGATTAGTGGTTAATACTCCAACTTTGGGTGAAATAGTTTACACTGGAAGTCCTTATAGTATTGAATGGGATGCTCCCTCAGATGCCTTTGAGTTAGGTTCAACTCCAATTAAAATAGAGCTTTCAAGAGATGGCGGTGTTACTTTTCCATATGAATTAACTGTTTCATCAATAAGTTCTCTATCGGATGATAA
>CAZMJW010000051.1:0-6285 GCA_964566915.1 uncultured Gammaproteobacteria bacterium | reverse complement strand
AGGAATTAAATAATTTAGAAAATAAAAATCAACCGATAGCTAAAACTACTTTGGAACAGATGAAAAAACTCTTTTTAGCCCAACAGGCAATGAAAAATAAGTTTTTAGAAGCTAACCCAACTCGACAAAGAGAAATAATAAAAAATATACTTTGGAACGCCGAAGTTAAAGAAGGAAAAATAACTAATATTAAATTTAAAGAGCCTTATTCTTTATTCGCAAAAGACCCCCAAAATGGGAGTCTTGACTTAATGTGGACCTCGGTTTACCAATTTGGAACCAATTTATAAATGAGTTAAAACAGTTATATATTATTACTCATTTCACATAAGAAAGCTTTTTCTTGGATTTATTCTTTTAACTATACCATAGCTTATTACAACCACTGTTTTTACATTGTTTAAAGATAGCTATAACAATGTTTTAGTTAGATTTTTATTTAATCTTTTTTCTCTTTGCTGCTGATCCCATTTTAAAAACCACTCTGCGTAATGTTTTTTATATAAAACAGGGAACTCAGTTTTTAAAAAATTATTTATATCTGAGTTAAGTGTCATCTTTTTAAGTCTGCAGTATAGTTGCCAATACATTTTGTAGCCATTTTTAGAAGTTATGGTATTCTGCCCGTCTTTTATTACATCAGATTTAAGAACGATTTTTAAAACATTCAGGTCATCTAAAAAGTTAAGCAAAAAACTGTTGTAAAGGGTTTCGTAATGAGCGGGCCAAGTGCATTCTATGAAATGGGCCAAATATTTCCCCATATTATGTTTAATGGCTGTTGTTACCAGTTTGTGTTTTGTGTCATCGTTTTCTTTCCGAGCTTTTATAAGTAATTTACGCAACTCATCGTCATTTTTATTTAGATAAGGTTCTAAGCCGTTAAAATTAAAACCACAAAGAGGATTAGGACAAGATTTATTAACAAAAGACATATCAAGGATATTTTTACAATCAGGGCATTTAATATAGTTTAAATTGAATTTTATCTCCATATGTTTAATAGCCTTTTTAATAAATTTATCTTGCGCTTATGAGTCTCATCTATTATATCCCCTTTTTCTGTTCCTTTGAGCCAAGCACAGGAAGTAGAAACATTAAAAGGATTTATTTCTGTTTCAAGCCAGGGGCATTTTAATGTTGGTCCTTGTATAAAGTCCGCAACACATAAATCTTTCCATATTTTTTCACCATTTTTTTCTTCAATGAGAGTTAAGCCAAGTTTTTCAAGTATTAAAGCCTCATTTTCTACATCTTCTGGAAACGCAATGCCCCCAATAGTTACTAAATAATTATCGTGCCATACACTTTTTAGCTTATTTTCTTTGGCATAAAAATTTAAAATGCCCTTAAGATTTTTAATCTTCTCACATTTAGACAGATTAGCTATAGGAATTATGATGTTGTAGCAATTGATTCGTATGGCCATTTATTTTTATTTGAGTTTATTTGTATTTGTATAATTTTTTATTCATTTTCATCGTTTTTGAACATATGTTCATTATGGATATTTTTTATCTTATCTTTGTTTTCCCATTTGTATATTTCGTTTTGCATTTTTTCGTATTTTAATCCTACTAAGATTAATAACAGAAACGATATTCCAACCGCGATAGATATTCGTGTATTTGTGCTTAATAAAGGAATAAGCGATAATATTTTTTCAAAACCTATAACAAAAGAATATAAAATAATTAAAAAAGAAATTATTATTAAGGTATCTTTTATTTTTTCTCTTATATTTAATTTCATAATATTTCTCGTTGGTTCAACTTTGGCTTTATTTTTCAATTTTTTTGTTTTCTTTTTTCAACCTCGACTTGATAGGCCGGATAAAGAATATAAAGAAGTATATAAAAAGAGGTTAGAGAGCTTAATATTGCATAAGGGTTTCCAATAATAGAGAGTAGGGCAAAAATACTAAATAGGATAAGAATTATTTTTAAACTTATTTTTGGCTTTTTATACACTCCCCAGGCTAATAGAATTAAAATAAACAAAAAGAAATATCCGGTTTCCTTTGTTACATTTTTAATGCTGCCAATTAAATATAGCCAATTCAAAAATCCCACAATCATAAACCAAAAAGAAGCTTTTGCTCGTGCTGATGAAAGCCCTTGAAGATTGCTATAATTATCAGCCTGGAATTTTAAATGTTCTTCTGTAAGTTTTATTCCAAAAAAACCAACTCTTTTTCTAGATTTTTTATTAGACATATGTTTAAAATAAATAAAAAAGTAAACAAAAAAGGACACCCGATCTAGTTGCGAAACTACACATTGAGTGTCCGTGAGGATACTTGCTTGTGCTAATCGGATGTCCGTTTCCGGTCACAAGCAAATATAGCGGCTTTTTGGCCAACCTCACGTATTAAAATGCATAGTTTCGCACTTATAATTTATCATAAAAAGACCCATAATTCAATTTATTAAATAATGTACCGTTTGGACTAGTGGGTTTATTGATATTTTTAGTTTATATTTGATAAATTTTGTTAATAATTTTTAAAAAAAATATAAAAATACGGTTTTATTTTTTATGCTAATTTGATATTTTATAAAACAAATTAATTAGAAAATTTTTGTTAAACATTTTTTGCCAAAAAGCATAATATCAGGTATAATATATTTGACAAATAGTATTTATTTTTCTATTTTTATTTGATGACAAAACTAGAAAACACAATAATATATTTACTTTCCAAAGCTCAAGAAAGGGGAAAAGGGGATTTATCTAAGTTTGAGTTATTTAAACTTATATATTTACTCGAAACGGAATCCTATCGTTTTACAGGTGGGAGTTTTTTTGGTCCCTCGATATCATTTGTTAGAGACAAAAATGGCCCCATATCAGTTGAGGTTTATAATGCGCTCGGCGCCTTGAAAGATAATTATATAACAATAAGGGAAAGAAAAAATGAGGAGTATTCATATTCCCGACATTGTATTTCTTTAAAGAAAAAAGTTGGCAAACTGGCTCTTGGTGATTCGGAAAAAATGTTTATTAATAGCATTATAAATTCTTACGGAAATCTGACTATAAAACATTTAAAAAAGATTGTTTACGATACAGAGCCAATGGAAGAAATTCTCTCGGAAGAAAAAAAGAGTGGGGGCGTGTCGAAAGGCGCTAAAATTAATTTTAACTGCATTAGGCTGGATGAGAACCTGGTTGATTTAATAGTTAATTAATTATGGATTGTTTTGGCGCGGCAGATATCCTGCACTTTCAGAATTATAGATTTACCGATAATGGCAATGTAGCGAGCCATTATGCCCTTGTTTTATTGCCACCCTCTATAGTTGGCTATGAAAATAATCTATATTGTGCAGTTATTACATCAAGGAAAGATACATACTTTTCGTTAAAACTAGAAAAAGACAAATATATTTGTTTTTTAAGAGATAGTTTTGTTTGTTTTAGAAGAAGAGATATTGAATCATTGTCAGATTTAAGCAAGAAAAAGCAACCTTTAGGAAGACTAAATAGGGCAGACATCAAGAAAGCCTTTAATATTCTGAAAAGTGTTTTGTACGGAGCCGGAGATACATATATGACAGCCACGATTATCAGGGAGTGGAAAAACATAAGATAAGTTTAGTTTAAATTATAAGAAAACAGACACAAAATTGTGTCTGTTTTTGAATATTCAATTCTTTTTAGATGACTCATTTGACTTATTCATCAAAATGGCATATTATAAAAATATACATTAATGTATAATTTATGAAGAGTCAGAAAATATCAAAAGAAAATGAAAAATATATATTAGAATTAATAGCAAATAAGTCGTTTTCGATTAAGGATACGGGCCTTTCTTATAGAGTTATAAATAATTGGAGCACAAGTGGGCTCATTAATCACTTTCGTTCAGCTAGTAATAAATGGCACACGTTTTCTTTTTTAGAGTTGGTGGAAATAAATATTTATAAAGAGTTGAGGGAGTTCGGCTTGAGTATAGAAAATTTAAAAAATGTAAAAAAATATTTAACAGATAAATATAATGTAGAAAATAAGGTTATTTTTTTTGAAGAAAAAGAGCCATTTACTTCGTTATTAGATTCAGTACTCCACGTATTAATTGGTGAGAATATGTATTTAGTGGTTGATCACAAATGTTTTAATGCTTGTTTTTTATCGGAGCTAATTTTTTTAGAAACAATATTAGAAAAAAATGAATTATCAGAAGAGATATATGGTTTAAGCTCTGGATTGTTATTTGTCAGCTTAAGGAGATTATTAGAAAAAATGAAAATTAAAGTGGAAAGAGATGAGAATAAATTATCTCTCGTTATAACTTCGCTACTAGATGATGATATGGAATCTCAAATGGTAATAAATTCAGCATTAAAAAATGGCGAACCTCATATAAATAGTGTTAAAAAAATTTCATATAAATCTTTTAAAGATATAAAAGATTTGAAGCGAGAGATAAATAAGCCAAATCAGAAAACCATCATTAATTCAAACCAATTTGGAGCGAATAAAATAACAATTGAAAAGCAATTAAAATAAACTATACGAAAATAGTTTAATTATAAATTTTTCAAAACTAACAGAGGACCTGTTATGAGAAGAGATGTTTATAATTAAATGCTACAAGACGAAGAATTGTATTTTAAATTAAAAAATAAATTAAACAAATTTAATTTAAATGATGAGGATAAAATAAAAATAGTTTCAGAACTCAACTATTTATCTAATCTATTAATTGATTTTTATTTAAATGATAGAAAAGAAAGATAAAAATAACTTGAATAATAAATGTGCCGTCATTTATTGCCGCGTCTCTACTAAGGAGCAAGCGGATGAGGGCAATAGTTTGATTACGCAAGAAAGAATATGTAGAGGCTATGCTTTAAGAGAGGGGTATGATGTGGCTCGTATTTTTATTGAAGAAGGTGAAAGCGCAAAGACAGCATCAAGACCGGAATTGCAGAGATTGTTAAAGTTTTGTTCTCAAAATTATAAAACTATAGACTCGTTAATCATATACAAGATAGATCGTTTATCAAGAAGCACTGATGATTATTCCCAGCTTAGAATGTTTTTTAATAAGTTAAATATTAAAATAAATTCAACATCTGAAAATTTTGAGAATAACCCTGTGGGCCATTTTATTGAGAATATGTTGGCCAATGTTGCTCAATTTGACAATGATGTAAGAGCCGAGCGATGTAGAGGGGGTATGATTGAGGCTGTTAGAAACGGGAGGTATGTTTTTATAGCCCCTGTTGGCTATAAAAATGGTATGGTGAATGGTGAAAAAAATATAATTATTGATTCAAATAAAGCCCTTTTTGTAAAAAGAGCCTTTGAGTTGTTGGCTACTGGCTTATATTCTCCTGAGGATGTTAGAAAAATCATAACAAATGAAGGTGCTAGATTGGGGAAAGGAACAAAAATAAGTAAACAGTATTTTCATAGTATTATTAGAAATAAGGTTTATAAGGGCATTATAGAAATTAAAGGTTTTGACTTGGGAGAAGTTAAGGGGTCGTTTGAACCAATAGTCAGCGAAGAGCTTTTTGATATGGTTCAATTTGTTTTAGCAAAGAATGGCAAGCGAAAAACAGGATATAACACTAGTAATCCAGATTTCCCATTAAGGGGCTTAATAAAAAGCGAGAAGGGCCATAAATTGGACGGTAGCTGGTCAAAGGGTAATGGCAAGCAAAGGAAGCCTTATTATCGTTTTAGAGGGCTTAATGGCTTTAATACGAAGAGAGAGGTGTTGGATGAAAAGTTCAAGGCATATCTGAAGATGTTTGAGTTTAAAAAGGAATTTGCTGATTTGTTGAAAGATAGCTTGGCTATAAACTGGGAGCATCGTAATCAGTCAAATAAACAACTCAAAAAACAGTCCGAAAAGAAAATTTTAGAACTTAAGACTAAACAAGAGTTGGTTATCAATAAAAATCTAAAAGATATTATTGATGATGATTTAGCTAAAGAACAGTTAGCTAAAATTAAAAATGAAATATCTGGCTTAACAATAAAACTTAAAGATTATGATGATGTTGAAAATATAACAGATGTTTTGGATTTTAGCCTTAAATTTATGCAGAATTTGGCCGATGATATTGAGAGCATAAATATTAAGAATAGACAGGCTTTGCAATGGTTCCTATTTCCCGAAGGAATTATATTTGACGGAAATAAATTACGAACCCAAAGAACTGCGCTAATTTTAAATACAAAAATGACTTCTCTGAGTGAGAAGTCATCTATGGTGGACCCTAAGGGATTCGAACCCTTGACCCCCTGCTTGCAAAGCAGGTGCTC
>CAZMJW010000050.1:0-6359 GCA_964566915.1 uncultured Gammaproteobacteria bacterium | reverse complement strand
GACGAGACAGGCGGCTCAATAATTAATGGCAAGCCAGAAAACGACATAATCTACTATGGCCTAGTTTTAGGGCCAACAGAGGAGTGGGGCTACTTTTCCGGAAGAGAGTTAGAGATGGACGAAAGAGTAGAAAAATTATTTGATTAATCCTTTGACCCAAGCCCTCCTTGTATAGACTATGTGATTTTCCATTTCTTTTCTAGCCATCTTAAGCTTTGCATTGGATATGATTTCACTGTTTGGGATGAATTTGAACTTCTTCTTAGTCAGCTCTTCCACATCCTATTAGGATCTCTTTTGTTTCAGAGATAAGCTCTAGCCCCATGCAGTCAGGCCTTAAAATTCAATAATGTATTGTTTATATTAATTATTCTTTTAAGCTTATTTAAGCGATGAATATGGAAAAAATTAATTTTTCCCTATTTTCCCTATTCTTTTCCATATTCTTATATATGTGAAAAAGATTTAATTACTAACATAAAAACATTGTGAGTTTCATGAGCTTTACAATAATCAACTCCTATAAGGATCAAATTGAAGAATTATTAAATCGTGAAAATTTTTATGAAGCTGAAAGATTATCAGAAATTGCATTAGAAACATTAAGAAGAGAGGAAGAAATAATAAGATCTCAAAAATCATATTATGAATATAGTAATGACTATAATAATGACATTAATTACATTAAACTGATTAATTATTTACTTTTGATATATCTGGGAGAAAGTAAATATAATCAATCTAAAATTAGAGATTCAATCAATATTTATGAGAAAGCATTATCAATTGGTGAAAGAAATAATTTTGAATTAGGTAGAATTCTAGAAGATCTTACCGATTTATATTTCAGTGAAGATAATTATCAAAAAGCACTTGAATTTGGGAATAGACTGCTAACAATAGAAGAAAAAACAAATGGATATAATAGCATAGAATTAGAGTATATTCTTTTTGTAGTTGCATATTCATATATTGAAATTGAAGAGTACTCAAGAGCTCAACCTCTTTTAGAAAGATTATTGATAATAAAAGAAAAAAAATATGGAAATCTGGATGATAGATTATTGTGGGCATTACAACAGTTAAGTTATATATCATCCACTAAAGAGGACTACTATTCGATGGAAAACTATACCCTCAGAATAATCAATATTTTTGAGAATAAATTTGGGCCCGATAATAAAAATCTATACTACCCATTATTTGATTTATCTCTAATTTATAGGTCTCAAGGAAAAAATCAACAAAGTTTAGCAATTCTCAAGAAGAATCTAAAAATATGTGAAAGTTATTTTAGTAAAGATTCTGAAAAACTTGAAAATATTTTATATTTTATTTCAGCGATATATTTAGAAATTGAGGATTATGAAAATGTAGAATCTTATTTAATCAGACTATTAAAAATTCAAGAAAATAAGAAAGAGAAAAAAAATATAGAGTTAGCGAATACTTTGAGAGAATTGGTAGAAGTCTACTTGTCAAAAGAAAATTACAACGAAGCTGAAAGATATCAATTGAGAGTCATTGATTATCTAGAAAGAGAATATGGCCAAAATAAATTTGAACTCGCATCATCCCTATGGACATTGGGGTGGATTTATTACTTGCAGGGTAGGTATTCTCAATCAAAAGCTCTATTGATAAAAGTTTTAAATCTAGAAGAAAATCATTATGGCGAAAATAACATTGAATTAGAAAATACAATTGACCTAATAACAAGAATTAACTTCAAATTGGAAGAATATGAAGAGGCAGAAAAATCACTAATCAGATTAATATGTATCTCCGAAAAAAACTTTGGGAAAGACACGGAGAAAATGGCTAATTATCTATATTATTTGGGATTCATAAATCATTTAAAGGAGGAATTTGAAAAAGCTTATTCTTATTATAAGCAAGCTTATGATACTATAAAAAATATAAATATTGATTCTATTTTTAAATTAGAAAGAATACTTAGCCCTTTAATTATAGTTGCCATCGAATTGGAAAAATATTCTGAAGCTAGAAAAATTAATCTAAAACTTCTTAAACTATTAGAATCTGAAGGAAGGGAAAATAGTTCTGAAATGGCATATTACACTTTCACTTTAGGCAGAATTTATTTTAATGAAGATAATTTAGATAAATCAATAGAGTCTTTTAAGAATTCAATAAAAATTCTTGAGGTAATTGATAAGGATGACGGAGAAGAGATAGTATATACCTTAAATTTTCTTTCCATGGTTTTAATGGAAAAAAATGATTTCAATGAAGCAGAAGCGTGCCTTATCAGAGCGAAAACTATAGTTGAAAAAAATATTGGTGAACAATCAATTCTTATGGCCACAGTGTTAGAGCAACTAGCGCATCTATATGAATATACTGATCCTAAGAAATCAGAGGAATTCTATCTAAATTCATTATCTATTAAAAAGAAACTCTTTGGTGAAAAAAGTGAAGAAGTTGCAGATATTCTTCTTACATTAGCTAATTATTATCTCCATATGGGGGACAATAACAAAGCAGAAGCGTATTATTTGAATACTTTAAATATGCATGAAGAAATATATGGAAAAGATAATTATGAAAATGTGATAGTCCTCATTGATTTGGGACATTTTTATACTCATTTGGGAGACATTAATAATTCCGAAAAATATTTTAAATTGGCTCATTCGATTATTGAATCTAGGTATTCTAGTTATGATCCTGAGCTTATTTATTCTTTGAAAAGGTTGGGAAACTTATATAGACAAATTAAAAATTATTCTCTTTGTGAGCATTACTACAAAAGGATTCTTGATTTAGAAGAAGAAGAGTTTGGTTCAGATAGCATAGAACTAATTAATTCTATCCTTCAACTAGGGGTAATTAATTCTTTTCAAGGAAAATATAATGAAAGCGAAGATAAATATCTAAGGGCATTATGCATTTTGAAAAATTCTTCAGAATTAGATAGAGAAATGGCAAAAGTATTATTTCATTTAGGAGATTTATACTTCGGCCAAAATAAGTATATTCTTGCTGGGGTCATTTTAGAAAGGACAAAATTTACGTATAAGAATTCTAATCTTTCTAAAGATACTTTCTATTACCAAACTTTAGATAAACTAAAGTTTATTCACAATAAAACGTTAAAATTTACTCTTTGGACTGAAGATGAAATATATGATTTTGATACAAGTAAAATAGAATTAACTATGGAAGATGCCTTAAAAATTCTAGAAATCGATGCAAAAAATCCAAATATAGAGTATATCAAAAAAAAGTTTAGAAATCTTGCTAAAAAGTACCATCCTGATTTAAATCCTGCCGAAGACGGAGATAAATTTCATAAGGTTAACCTTGCATACCAAAAAGCCATACAACTTAACAGTACAAAATTTGAGTATAGCTATAGAAATTATGACGAAAACAATAATGGTGAATAAATGGAATTTGTCAGCGATCTCGATTTAATTGTTGAAGAGTTAATTGGAAATAAGATGTATAACGAGGCCCTAGAAATTAGCAACGATCAACTTAGATTATCGAAAAAGATTTTCAAAGAAGATGATATTGAATATTTAAAACCATTTATTAATATAGGTAAAACTTACTATTTTTTAAATGATTATATTAATTCTGAAGAGTCTTTCAAAAATAGTTTAGTTATACTCGAGAAGTTCCATAATAACTATAATTTACAATTAATAGAAACGCTTGAATATTTATGTCGCATATATAAAATCAAAAAAATGGAAAATGAACATTTAGATGTACTTTTAAGAATAAAAGATTTGATTACCCAAGAAGAAAATCAATATTCAAATAAAAAGAAAATCAAAATACTTGAGAATATTTTTTCTATCTATGAAAAACAAAATAATGTAGATAAAATTATGGAAACTCTTAATCTACTCTTGAAGGCAAAAGAAGAAGAATATGGTGAGGAAGACCCATCACTTATTGAAAATCTTGAAAATTTGATATTGCTCAATATTAAATATGATAAAAATAAGACAACTGAAAAATTAATAATTCAAATCTTAAAAATAATTGAAAAAAGAAAAGACATATACTATGAATCTATTCAACAAAAATATTACCATTTGATTAAATTATATGAAAATGCAAATAAAGACACTAAACTTTTAGATATCTACCTTAGATTAATAACTTTGAGAGATGAGTATTATCCAAAAGATTCACCCATTATTTTCGAACTAAACTCAAAAGCAGCAGATATCTATCACACACAAAATGACTTCACAAATGCTTTGAAATTCTATAAGAATGCACTAAGGATAGCAGATGAAGGCAATATTAAAAATTATGATAAACTTTTCGAACTAAACTCAAAAGCAGCAGAGATATGTCAAAATAGAGAAGATTATAGTAACTCATTGAAATATTATCTCGATGCATTGAAGATAATCGAAAAAAATAAATCAAAAGATTTAACCATTATTACAAATTTACTAAGGAATATCTCCGATATTTTATTAATCAATAAAAAATTCGATGAAGCTGAATCTTTTTTAGTAAAACTTTCAGGATACTATGAGATACAGCCACCCGAAGACGATAAATTGCTAGAATCGTTACTGCTAAATTTGTCAAAAATATATGAAAAAGAGCATAATGAGGAAGATAGCGTTGACATATATAAAAGATTACTAGAACTTTATGAAAATAAACATGGAAAGAATTCTAAAAAATATATTTCAGTTCTAAATAAGATGGTAACTAAACTTGAATCTATGGCTGACCGTGCCAAACTGATTGATAAGTTAAAATTGAGGCTGATGGCTAATACGTATAGAAATGAATTAGAAAAATTAGGAAAATAAGAAAAAAATTAAATTTGCTCTTTAGAAAATCTATCAATTAGTTCGTCAAAGATTTCTTTGTAATAATTATACTTTTCTTCTGCCTTTTTACGAGATTTTGTATTATCCGGGAATTTATCGGACTCCCACATTTCCAGATAATATTCCCTTTTTTTGTTAATTTGCTCTATAGTAATATTTTGTTTATCTATTTCAACCATTTTTAACAATTCTTCCAAGGAGAGATTGGTAAACTCATTTTTTGATTTTATACTTGGAATTTCTAAAGATGGTGACTGTTTAGATTTTACTTTAGTTTTTTTAGTAATTTTGACTTTGGAATCCTTTTTTTGTATATTTTTTTTCTTTGGCAATACTGTAGAAGCTAGGTTATTAATAGTATTGCCGGAGTCTATACTTGGAATTTCTAAAGATGGTGACTGTTTAGATTTTACTTTAGTTTTTTTAGTACTAGAATTAAAATCGCCCATACTATTTGATATATTTATTTTTTTATAAGCGGCGCCAATTGCAACTAAAACAAATATGAAAGCTAATATTGGTAAAGTTGGGTTTATTGTATTTTTTTCTATGCGAATAGTAATTCGTTTAGTATTTTTCAATCCTCCTGAATCAACAACAGTTAGATATGCCCCATATTCTCCCTGATTAGAATATTGGTGATATACGGTCATACCGTAGGAAGTAGTTCCATCCCCAAAATCCCAAATATAACTACGAATATTTCCATCTGGATCATAAGAATTACTTCCATCAAAATATATTGGTTCATTTACATAGGCTGTTATACTGTTTCCCGGATTTGATATTGGGGGTTTATTTTTTTCTTTTGTTATATTTGTAATGGGCACTTCTTTAGGATTATTTATTATTTGAGAGCCATTACTATTATTGTCTCCTGAATTGTTTAATAAATTATAGCTTGCTACTTGACTTGGATTATAGGGGTAAATAAGAAAATAGTAAGTGTTACTACTAGGAATCATAAAATTGAACAGATTATCTCCATTATAGCATGTTTTACTATAAACGTTTATATTATCTGAATCTTTTATCCAACCATTAAAATCCCTCCCCGACATCATATACACGAATACACTATCTGGATATGCATCTTTTAATTGAAGTTTAATTGTAACTTGATCTCCATCTTCTAAATAAAAATTACCTATTACTTTATACCCTACTTTGTCACAAATTGCAAATTCATTTAACGGTAAAAGAAATATTATTAATAATATCAATATTAAATAATTTTTATACATGTAACTAAATTCCTCTTTATGCATTTAAAGTTTTTGAATATATTTTAATAAATGATAGCATAATATTATTACAAAATATTTTTTAAAAAACAAGATTAAAATTAAATGGTAAACAATATACAAGTCATATATACTTTTTACTTAGTCTAGATATGTTTATATCTTCTTGTGGAAATATACCTCTATGGTGCCCCTTAATTTGACCTTAATTTTAGGGCCATTCTAAATTGCGCATAACGTTAATTATGCGAATAAATTATACATTTGTGTTTTATTTTAA
>CAZMJW010000049.1:0-6465 GCA_964566915.1 uncultured Gammaproteobacteria bacterium | reverse complement strand
AAATTAATTCATTATTAGGATATGGTTCGCATAATAACCAGTTATATGAAATATTGTTTTTTAAATTTTTTTCTTTTTTTATTTATAAAGAGCCCTTTTTAATTTTTAACCATATTTATTAACTAACCAAAAATATATGGAACAACAAAACGAACAACAACTTGAGCCAGTCCAAAGCTCAAAAAATATTTGGATAGTCATAGTTTCTGTCATCGTTACTGCCTTAGTAATCGGTGGTGGAGTTTACGCGTGGCAACGGTCAAATCTAAAAAACACGGAACAGGGATTACAGGAGCAAATTTCTATGTTGCAAGGTCAGATTAGCCAGCTTCAGCAAGTGCAAACTAATCAAAACCAACAGACCGATCAACCAGTGGTAAAGCAAGATAACCAGTCTGCCACGCAAGAAAAACCAACACCTGAACCTGTTGATGAATATGCTGGCTGGAAAACACTTGTCAATTCAACTGGTGGGTATAGTTTTAATTATCCTGCCGAATGGAAAGCCGCTGTTAATCAGTACAACAATTCCAATTCTCTTTTTGGACCAAGTGCCAACAGTGATTCTGGTTTAGGTGGAACAGAGGTCAACAATTATTCTGGCACATTAGAATCCTATATCACCTATCAAGAACAAAACACAGAAATTAAATATTTATCTACACAAAATGTCACGATAAACGGAGTTAAAGGGTTAAAAACAGAATACAAAGGTTTTCCAGTTAGTGGTTTTTCAGTCTTACTTAAAAACGGTAATCAAATCGTCAATATATACATTAACGACAAAACTTCTAACAATGTTGCCTTGTTCAATAAATTAGTTGAAAGTTTCGTATTTACTAGGTAAATAATTATCCACGAAAAAATTAAAAAGGGCTCTTGAATTAAGGTAGAAAAAATTTTAAAAAACAATACATCACATAACAAAGCATATGAGGTTCAGAGAATTTACGATTTTATAAAATTAATAAGGTATGTAAATTCTCTTCACCCAAATTTTTGCTTCTCTTTTATTGATTAAAAAATAAGGAAGAGAAACAAAAACTTCTCATATGCTCAACGTTAGGCGAAATAATCAAATTTTTTAATCAACAATTATGGATTTTAATAATTACAATAGGTTCTCTTACGGTGTCATTTTGGGCATATTGCAATATATTCTACCAACGCCATTTATTACAATACCAGCATGGATATTTAATATTTTCACTAATTTGGTTTGAGGAAATAACTTTTGAATATTTTCACTAATTCAGTGGATTCTAATCTTTATTGGTTTAACATGGATATGGGGTTGGCTAATTGGTGTCATTTCCATTTTAGCATTAATTTTAGGTGGTGCGGTTATTATCACAAACCACACAACTAATCAGATATATAGACTGCTAAAAATGACACCTGACATATCACTTGCACTTTTCGGCGTTTTTGTATGGTTGTTGGCTATATCTTTAATTATTAAAATATTTGTCTAAATAAAAAATTTGATTACATCGCCTAACACCGCGATAAGCGGCTCCAGAAAATTTACTTTATTAAAATAATAATGAGTAAAATTTTCTTCCGACCCAAATTTCAATCCTTTCTTTTCTTTATAAAAAAATAATGAAGAAAGGATTGAAACTTCGCTTCATCGGGAAACGTTAGACAAAATTGCTCCAAATATTCGCAACTTCGTCTAACAAAGAATATCTGGTAAATAATCTAAAAATTTTTAAATAAATAGCATGAGTGATGAATTTAAAAAACTTCAAAAACTAATTAAAAACAAACAAGTCGAATTAAGATTAAAAAAGACATTAAAAGATACATTTGGTGTTTGGATTTATTGGATTAGCGAAACAAAAAAACCTAAATTTGTTTGGAAAATATTTTTTATTATTTATTGGCTATTTTCAAGTGAATGGTTTTGGGTGCCCTTTTCTATAGTATTAGCAATAAAAATAAATTGGCTTTATTTATTTGGTATTTTAATGCCTTTTTTAATTAAAAAATTGTTTAAACCAGTTGGTCAAGGATTCATAATATTTGACGCACAAAATGATGAAGTGCTGTTTGATGATCTTTGGGTTAATCGTCAAATTGGGATTATGAGTACTAAAACACGCGAAAGCGCAATACATAAGGATGGTGTCCCTGAAATCATTATTGATCCATATAATCAGAATTGGAGAGATGAAATATTTAAAAATTTTTAGATTATTTACCCAAATTCGCCTTCGTTTTACTACAGCGAACTTCAGATATTCCTAAACGTTATGTGAAGTATTTGACTTCTTTATTATTAAAATAAATTAATTATATGGGTATCGCTTTATTTACATTGCCAATAGGGATAACGGCATTGCTTTTAATTCTTCTATTTTCTTCTAACGTAGCCGGGTGGTTTGTTTGGGGTATTTATGAGATTATATCAGTTTTCCTTTTTATAAAAAGTTTTACAGAATATAAATCTATGCTAAAAGGAGAACCAAAAAGTGTTACTGATATAATGGGGATGGCCTCACTTCCGTTCACTGCTTCAGTAATGGGTGTTATTTTAATAATATTTATTTTTTTAAAGCGACAATGATCAATAATGATCTGTTGACTTATTTGTCTAATAATGTTAATTTTAAGTTAGTATTTTTTTATAAATTAACTTGTTTTTATGCTTAAAAAATTAATAGACAATAAAAAAAGTAGTTTTATAAGAATATTTCTTTTTTCTCTTTGTCTTTTTATTTTTATACCAGGACAATCAAATGCATATTCGGTTATTGAATATGAATCTACTGGATGCTCCGGAAACTCTTTTTATAATGGGTACGAATGTGTTGGAGTAATTCAGCAACCCAATACCGAACTATTGAATGGGGAATATGTATGCGAAAGAGGTTATGTGAGCTATAGGGGGGAGTGCGTTGACGATAGATTTGTTTGTGAAGAAGATAGCTTTTTTGATTATGGGTCTTTATCCTGCAAAAAGATTGTTCAACAAACAAGCACTTCTTGCGGACTAAATTCTTATTCTTCCGGAGATGGAAAGTGTAGCTGCTTAAGTGGTTATGAGTGGGTAGATAAAGATGATCCCAGTAATTTATCCTGCAAAAAGATTGTTCAACAAACAAGCACTTCTTGCGGACTAAATTCTTATTCTTCCGGAGATGGAAAGTGTAGCTGCTTAAGTGGTTATGAGTGGGTAGATAAAGATGATCCCAGCAATTTATCCTGTAAAAAGATTGTTCAACAAACAAGCACTTCTTTGTATTATAATAAAGAATTAACAAAAAAATTAACAGTAGAAACACCTTCCGTTATAGTGCCTTATAAGAAAAAAGAAGAAAACTTATTGTTAAATTTAAATACTGATAATGTTTTGGCCGGCAAATTAAGGGGAAGGATTTTGTTGCAAGTTGAGTCTAACGGAGAGGGTTGGTACATAAATCCTGAAAATAGTAAAAGATATTTTCTTGGTCGTCCAGCCGATGCTTTTAATGTGATGAGAGAGCTGGGACTTGGCATAAGCAATAAAGACTTTGACAGCTTTAAAGGAGTTGCCCCAAAAAGATTATCAGGCAGAATTTTATTAAAAGTTGAAGATTCCGGAAAAGCTTATTATGTTAATCCTGTAGATTTAAAAATGTACTTCTTGGGGAGACCGTCAGATGCCTTTAAGGTTATGCGCAATTTGGGACTAGGAATATCAAACAAAGATATAAATAAAATTTATATTAATTAAAGGACAAACTAAATGTATCTGAAAAATGTTTTTATTAATAAAATTGGAAATATTTTTGATGTTTAAGATTGTCTTAAAGATTTAATTGGTTGCAAGATTGATATTTGTTGAAAAGATTTTGAAAATTAAAATGAGCAACCTTTCTTTATATTTGTTTTATTTTTATTGACTCATTGATAAAGTAGTGTTAGATTTGTATTAGTTTTTATATGGCTTTATATAGAAATAAATAAGTGTTATAGGAATAACATGGAGATAAAAAAATTAAAAAATAATAAATTTATTATAACAGTAGGGCTTTTATTACTGTTTTTTATTTATTAGAAGAGATATTGGGTGTTTTTTGTTTTGTTGTAAAAATTTTCATTTATAAAGGAAAAATATACAACACAATTATAACAATATAAATTATTAAATATATGTTTTGTATAAATTGCGGAAGCAAGGTGGAAGAGGGCTCAAAATTTTGTCCCCATTGTGGAATTAATTTTGGCGTCGAATCCTTAATTTCTAAAAAAGAAAATAAAACTGAGCAAATTGATAGAATCAGTATAGATAGTATAAGAGAAACAGTTGAAGAGTATCAATCAAGAACAAATATTAAAAGCAAGGAAGAGGCAAAAAAATATTTAAGCCAACTTAAGGCAATGTTCTGGATTGTGTCTTTAAGTATGATTTTTATGCGCATAATTGGTGAATTAGAAAGCGAATTAACTGTTATCTTGTTTATACCTTATATTGGACTATTAATCTATTTTATTATTTTTTCAGTTAAAGTCTTAAAAGCTGAAAAACTATCAGGTGCAAATGCTTTGTGGTGTATATTTTTTGCACCAATTAGCTGGTTTTATCTTTATCCTTTAATGGCAGATCCCCTTAAAATAATTCTTGGGAAAAAACAACCTCCAGTTCGTTTGAGTGAGATGGAAATAAAACAAAAGGCAGCAAAAACTGTTGCGGCTAATAAAAGATTCTGGCGAAATTTTTGGATGATTGTTGGAGTCGTTCTTGGTGTTCTTGCTATTGGTTCAATTATAATATTTATATTAGTTTAAAAAATATGTTTTGTAAAAATTGTGGAAAAGAATTAAATGAAAATCAAAGATTTTGCACTAATTGTGGTGCTAAATTTTTAGGTATAAATAGAGAAGAAGAGGAAGCGCCAAAAGTACAATTTAAGCCTGTTTCACAAAACAAAAGCTCGTGGAGTGTTGGGAGAATTATTACAATTCTTGTAGTGCTTGCAATGGTAGGAATTGGCGTTTACAACAGTTTAGATGAAGATTCAATCACAAAAAATAATGAGGGTTTGTCTAGTTTTGATTCTGGGGATAGTCAGACCGCAATAAACCAACTACAACAAGCAAAGCAGGATGCGGTATCTAATGAAAATAAAATAAATACCCTAAAAAATCTTGCTTATGTTTATGCCACGGAGGGGCAAAATGAACAAGCATTGAACGCTTTCAAAGACGCATTAAATTTAACAAAAGCTAACTCTTTTGATTACTACTTAATTTCTGGCGAAATTGCTCTGTTGGAATATAAACCAAATTCGGCAATTCTAAGTTTTAATAAGGCATATGAGCTTAGTCCTACTAATTACCAAATAAATAGTACTCTTGCTTTATTTCATATAGACCTTGAAGAAATTGCGCCTCAATATGTAGATTATCCAAAAGCATTAGCTTACGCTAAAAAAGCGTATGAATATGATCCTGAAAAATTAGAGGGCTCAAAACAAAATCTAGCTAGTGCATATTATTTTAATGAAAATTATGACAAAACAATTTCTTTATTGTCTACAACTAACCTAACTCAACATCCTTATTCCGCACTTTGGTTAGGGTTTGCATATTTAGGGCAGGAAGATCATATAAATGCTAGAATCAATTTTCAAAAAGCCATAAATGGTGGAGCCGAAGTACCACAAGAAATAATTGATTATTTAAATTCTAACTAAAATAATATGTTTTGCGAAAAATGTGGAAACAAATTAAAGGAAAATCATAAATTTTGTACTGAATGTGGTCATTCAAATTTAGATAAACAAGAATCAGGGCCAGCAATCATAAATATTTTGGAGCAAAAATGGTGGTTTAGATTTTCAAAAGTTTTATATATATTTTTATATGGTTTGCTTTTATTCATAATACATCTCGTTTGGAGTGAAAGCAGTTTAACATATACTGGATATTCAACTACTTATGGAGGAAGATATGAGGATACTTATGGTAAAGCGTTTTGGTATTCCCTATTAACTTTGTTGGTTTACATAGCAATAATGAAATTAATAAAAATAACTTTTTTATATATTGCTTTTGGTCAAAAACCGCAATGGAAAAAAGAATTTAAAAAACTTTTTTAAACTATGATTATTTTCGGCTGGGGACACCAGACAATAAAAAATATCGGTCCAACATTTAAAAATCATTGCAGTCATTGCAACAATGAGGACTACTGGACGCTTACGAAGTATACGACTTGGTTTACTTTATTTTTTATTCCAGTCATTCCTTATTCGATTAAATATTTTTTAAGTTGCCCCGTTTGTCAGCATGGTATAACTCTAGATAGTAATCAATTGGAGCAAATTAAATCAATTGCAGAAGCAAATCAATTATTAATTGATGGAAAGATAACAGAAATAGAATATAAAGCTAAAATTGAACAACTAGACAGTGGGGCAACATCGGTTGAGGGTGAAGTTATCGAAGAAAAGCTTTTAAGCAATACGGGAGAAA
>CAZMJW010000048.1:0-6543 GCA_964566915.1 uncultured Gammaproteobacteria bacterium | reverse complement strand
GATGTTGGACAAGGAGACTCTTTCTTTTTAAATTCATCTGAAATAAAAATATTAATTGATGGTGGTCCAGATAATACTATTTTGGAAAAAATTGGAAATAGTTTAAGTTATTTTTCACGTGAAATTGATTTTGTTTTGATAAGTCATTTTCATGATGATCATTTGTTTGGATTATTAGAAGTTGCAAAAAGATATAAAATAAAAAATTTAATTTATTCAAGTGAAAATGATAATAATGAAAATTTAAAAAAAATTTTAATAAATAATAATACATTTTTTTTAAATAAATTTAGAGGAGTAGAAAAGAAAATATCTTTATCTTCTGCTTTAAGTTTTTCTACTGAAAATATTAATATGAAAATATATAGTCCAATATATTTTAAAGCAAAAGAAAATGAAAACAATTCACTTTTAACTAAGATAAATATTAATGATTTAAAAATACTGCTGAGCGGTGACAATGAAAAAGAAATTGAAAATTTACAAATTAAAAGCAATATAGATCTTAGTGCGGATATATTTAAAGTATCTCATCATGGATCGTTAAGTTCAAATACTATTAATTTTTTAAAAGAAATTAATATGAATCAAGCTGTTATTTCAGTTGGAATTAATAATAATTTTAATCATCCAAATATGAAAGTAATTGAAGGGTTAAAAAAATTAAATACTCTTATATATAGAACAGATACCATGGGTGATATTAAGTTTGAAAAATACTTGACTAATATTAAATAATATGATAATGTTTAAGGTCAATTACTGTATTTTTTGAACATTAAAAACTAAATGGAGGATATATAATGAAAACAACATTTTTTGTATTAAGTTTCTTTTTGCTATCTCTTGGTGGTAATTACGTATTAGCCGAAGATAGTGGAAATAAGGGAAGTTTCGAAGCCCCAAAAAAAGCTGAAAAGAAAAAGAATGACAATGTTTATCGCGGTAAAGATTTGCCTTGGCAACCGGCTAAAATGACTAAAAAAGCACGAAAAAACTTTCGTAAAGGAACACCAAATCCGAATAAAAGTAATTTCAGCAAATGGCAGCAAACTCGGCTTTATTACAAAATAAAAGCCAAAAAAGCTCAGAAAAAAGCCGTTTACAATAAGGCCGAGGCTCCAAAACACAAGGAGTATAATCGCAAAAAAACAATTCGTCAGAACAAACCAAAAAGGAGGAAATAGTAATGAAAGGAACTTTAATCTGTATTTTAATGGTTTTAGGATTAACTCAAGTTTTTTCTCAAGCCAGAGTATTTAACGCAACTTCCTATGATGCAACAATTTCTTCTTCCAATGGCTTGGAAATGGTGATTGTTAAATCAAAGAAATCAAGTTTTGTTCATTTTTTACCAAGCGAAGGTATTGCTGAATTTAAACTCGGTCGTTATGAGGGTTTAAATCACGTGATATTAGGAAGCGCAAAAAGGCAAGTTCAAAAAGGAAAAATTGCTTTAAGCGACTTTCAGCTTAATTCTGATTTAGAAGAAAAAAAAATCGAAAAAAATGAAGAAAAAATTGCTGAAAGTGTTGGTGTAAAACCAGTTTTTACGGCTAAAACATATTCTGCATCTGATAATTTTTGGGCAAAAACAGAAGTTGTGCCGAAAAATGAATCATCTGTCAGAATTTTAGTTTTAGGAGCCCCGTTTAAAGGTTTGGCCTTAGAATCGGAACAGTACTCAGAAAAAAAGGTTTTATTAAATACCGGAAAATATACTTTTCCTGTATATTACGATCTGGAACCTGATTCTGTTTCAACTGGACGAAAATTTAGATGGGCGGTTGTTTCGAAAATTGTTGTTGAAAAACAAGACACTTTTAAAATAACCGATTATGATTTAAGAGAAGTTTCAACTGGAACAATAATTGAAAAGGTGGTAAAAAACAATTTACCAATAGATTTCTTGATTGTTTCTGGAAGAAATGATGGTGAAGTAATACCTGCAAATTCCTTGTATAAATTGGAAATGCAGGTAGGCTGGAACGTAATTCCCGTTCAATATTTGAATGAGGAAAATTTACCAGTTCAAGCAGTGCTTCTGCTCATGGCCAATAATTTAAAAAGGCCACTTTTTGCAGATAGAAAAAATGGTGATAATGTCACCTCAATTGAGCCGGATAATTTAATTTTAACCGGACGATAAAGTAATTGACAAATAATTATGGAGCATGAAAATACATGCTCCTTTTTTTATTCTTTATTTTTTTAGTTGACCAGAGACTTTTCCTTTGATATACTTTAAACAGGCAAAGAGGCCTATTTTTATTGTTTTATATTAAAATATTATGATTATTACATGGCAAGGACAGTCTTGTTTTAAAATTCAAGATAAAGTTGGTACAGACGGTTTAACTTTAACTACTGACCCTTTTGATAAAGAAACTGGTTTAAAGGTTCCTAATTTTGAAGCGGACATTGTTACTGTATCACATGACCATCATGATCATAACAACGTATCTTCTCTTAGGGGAGATGCTTTTGTGGTAGACACTCCAGGAGAATATGATTACAAAAATGTTCTTATTCAAGGAATAGATTCATATCATGATGATAAGAAGGGAGAAGAAAGAGGAAAAAATACTATTTTTAGAATTGAAATGGATGATTTATCAATTTGTCATTTAGGCGATTTAGGTCACTCCTTAGATGATGAACAGCTAAGTAAATTATCTGGAATAGATATTTTATTTGTTCCGGTTGGTGGAAAATATACACTTGACGCTAAAAAAGCAGTTGAAGTTGTTTCTCAGATTGAACCAAGAATAGTTATACCAATGCATTATAAAGTTGATGGTTTAAAAATTGATGTAGATTCAGTTGAATCTTTTATAAAAGAATTAGGAATCAAACCAACCTATGAAGAAAAATTAAAAATATCCAAAAAAGATCTTCCTCAAGAAGATATGGAGTTAGTTATTTTAAGTATTTAATAAAATATTATATATAAATTTATGTTAAATCCAAAAAAAGAAAGAACTTTAGTAATACTAAAACCAGATGCAATTCAGAGAGGTTTAATTGGAGAAAGTATTAAAAGGATTGAAAAAACTGGTTTAAAATTAGTGGCCATGAAAATTGTAATGGCTAGTGAAGAACAACTATGGAGTCATTATAATAAAGATGATGCTTGGTTTATTAAAAAAGGCGAACAAACTATTTCTGAAAGAAAATCACTTGGTTTACCGATTGAGAAAGAAGCGATAGAATATGGAAAAGATATTATTAGAGCCTTAATTGTTTTTATGACTTGTGGTCCAATTGTTCCAATGATTTTTGAAGGTAATCAAGCTGTTGGTGTTGTAAAAAAATTAGTAGGTTCAACGGAACCTTTAACATCGGATGCCGGTACTATTAGAGGTGATTACACTTTAGATTCTTATGGCTTAGCTAATTTAGATGGTCGAGCTGTAAGAAATTTGATTCATTGTTCTGATCCAGTTGAGGATGCACAAAGAGAAATCCCAATTTGGTTTAATGAAGAAGAAATATTAAGTTATCGATTAGTAGCAGAACAAATATTGTACGACGTTAATTTAGATTCAATTAAAGAATAAACTGTATGGATACCGAAAAAAGAAAAAAATTATTTTTACTCTGGATTTCGGTTTTATCAATTTCCCTTTTAGTTTTGATTGTTTGGATTATGAATATGCGTCAAGAACTAAAAAAAATAAGAGAGGAATCAAATAATAATAATACTGAAGAAATTGAAGATTTAAAGAATGATTTTTCCAGTTTTTTTAAAAGATTAAATAAAGAAGTAAATATAATAAAAGAAAAGATCCCTTCAGAGGAAGATATAATAAATGAAGAAGAGTCAGTTTCAACTAGTAGTGAGGAGGGTTTAATAGAAGAAAATAATCCAGTTTTAGAAAATGATAATTGTCCAGCATATGTTAATTGTATGCCAATGATTGGAGAAACTCCTTCATGCGTTATTCCTCCTGGTTGTGAAGGAATAACTATACCTGTTTATTAATAATTGTTGTTTTAGAATAATATAATATGTCAAACGAAGAAAAAAATGAAAAAAAAGCAGATGATTTAGAAAAAAATGAATTACCTGTAACTAAAAACAATAGAACTCAAACTGAATACGGTTTAGTAGAAGAGCAACCAATTGTTGATGAAATGTCAAAATCATATTTGGATTATGCTATGAGTGTTATTGTTTCTCGTGCTCTACCAGATGTTAGGGATGGTTTAAAACCAGTTCATAGAAGAATTCTTTATGGTATGTGGAGTATTGGACTTAAAGCAAATGCTAAATTTAGAAAATCAGCAACAGTAGTTGGTGAAGTTTTGGGTAAATATCATCCCCATGGAGATTCATCTGTTTATGATGCGATGGTTCGTATGGCGCAAGATTTTTCAATGAGATATCCTCTTGTTAGAGGACAAGGAAACTTTGGTTCTATGGATGGAGATGGTGCTGCTGCTATGCGTTATACTGAGGCAAAGCTTGCTTCTGTTTCTGATGAAATGTTAACTGATATAGAAAAAAATACTGTAGATTTTGCTCCAAACTTTGATGGTAGTCATAATGAACCAAGAGTTTTACCTGCTAAACTTCCAAACTTACTATTAAATGGAACAATGGGAATTGCTGTTGGTATGGCGACAAATATTCCTCCTCATAATTTAACTGAGTTAAGTAATGCGATAAATCACTTAATTGATAATCCTGATGCTAGCGTTGAAGATTTAATGCAGTTTATTAAAGGTCCAGATTTTCCAACTGGAGGTATTATATATGATAAAAATGATATTTTAACTGCTTATGCAACTGGTAAAGGAGGTGTAGTATTGAGAGGCAAGGCAGCTATTGAAGAAGATAATAAAAATAATTTTAAAATTGTAATTCGTGAAATTCCTTATCAAGTAAATAAAGCTGATTTAGTAGAAAAAATTGCTGATTTAGTTAAAGAAAAAAAGATAGAAGGAGTAAGAGCATTAAGAGATGAGTCAGATAAAGATGGTGTTAGAATTGTAATTGAATTAAAAAAAGATGCTTATCCAAAAAAAATATTAAACAGTTTATATAAACATACAAATCTACAAACAACTTTTCATTTTAATATGTTAGCACTTGTTGATGGAATTCAACCTCGTGTTTTAACTCTTAAAATGATTTTAGAAGAATATATTAAACATCGTCAAATAGTTGTTAAAAGAAGAACAGAATTTGATTTAGCAAAAGCTAAAAATAGAGCACATATTTTAGAAGGTTTAATGATTGCTTTAAAAAATATTGACGAAGTTATTAAGACAATTAAAGCTTCTAAAGATAAAGAGATTGCTAAAAATAATTTAATTAAGAAATTTAAGTTATCAGAAAAACAAGCTGTTGCTATTTTAGAGATGCGTTTACAAAGTTTAGCAAATCTTGAAAGACAAAAAATCGAAGACGAACTAAAGGAAAAGTTAAATATAATTAAAGATTTAGAAACTATTTTAGCATCTGTATCTAAAATGAAAAAAATAGTTAAAAATGAATTAATTGCTTTAACTGAAAAATATGGAGATGAAAGAAAAACTGATGTCGTTGCCCATGGAATTAAAGAGTTTAATTTTGAAGATTTAGTACCAAATGAAGATACTATGGTTATGATGACCAGAGATGGTTACATTAAAAGAATAGAACCAGATAATTTTAAAGTTCAAGCACGTGGTGGCAAGGGTGTGGTTGGTTTAACAACCAAAGAAGAGGATATGGTTGAATCAATGTTTACTTCCAAAACTCACAACGATGTTTTATTCTTTACAACACGGGGTAGAGTTTTTCAATTAAAGGTTTATGAAATTCCTCAATCATCCAGAACTGCTAAAGGTACTCCGGTAGTAAATTTCTTAAATTTATTAAGCGGAGAAAATGTATCCTATGTTCTTCCTTTAGATAAGGCTGTTTTTAGTAAATATCTATTCTTTGTAACTTCAAAGGGATTGGTAAAAAAAGTTAAAATTGAATCTTTTAAAAATTTAAGAAAAAACGGTTTAATCGCTATTAAATTGAAAGATGATGATAAGTTAGTTTGGGTTAAACCAACCTCTGGAAGTGATCATATTCAATTGATTAGTTCTAAAGGCCAAGCTATTAGATTTAAAGAGGAAGATGTAAGAGATATGGGTCGTACAGCAGCTGGTGTACGTGGTATTAGACTTCATGCAAATGATAGAGTTATTGGAATGGGTGTTGCTAAAACAGATAAAGAAAAGAAAAGAAATTATCAAATTATAACTATTATGGCCAATGGTTATGGAAAAAGAACAGATTTTAAATCATATAAAGTTCAAGGTAGAGGTGGTAGTGGTATTAAAACTGCTAAAGTTACCGATAAAACAGGTGAGATAACAGATGCTTTCTTAATCAACGCTGACTTAATGGAAGGCAAAGATTTAATTGTTATTTCAAAAAAAGGTCAAGTAATTAGAACTCCATTTAAATCAGTAAGTCTTTTAGGTCGCGATACTCAAGGAGTTAAAATAATGAGATTTAAAGCTGATGGTGATATTGTAGCAGGTGTTACTTGGGTTTAA
>CAZMJW010000047.1:0-6594 GCA_964566915.1 uncultured Gammaproteobacteria bacterium | reverse complement strand
ATTTTTACCGAAATTCATAATTCAATACCAAACTTAACTCACGAAGAAGTAAAAATTAGTAATAATGAAGATGATAATCCTATTCTTGAAACAGTTGGTGAAATTAAAAAATTTAAATTTGAAGCATTAGATCATGTAGAGTTATCTTTTAAAAATGATTTAATTGATTTTGAAAATGCTACTAAAGTTAGTGGGGCCAAGTTTTATTATTTAAAAAATGAATTAGCTCTTTTAGAATTTGCTTTAATTCAATATGCTTTTAGTATTATTCTTAAGAAAGGTTACACTCCTTTTACTACTCCGGATATTGCTAAAAGAGAAGTGTTGGAAGGCTTAGGTTTTAATCCACGTGGTGAGTCAACTCAAGTATATAATATTACTGATTCAGACTTATGTTTAATTGGTACAGCTGAAATTACTCTAGGAGGTCTTCATATGAACGAAATACTTGATGGTGATAAGCTACCATTAAAGTATTGCGCTGTTTCTCATTGTTTTAGAACTGAAGCTGGTTCATATTCTAAATTTTCCAAAGGAATATTTAGAGTTCATCAATTTACAAAAATCGAAATGTTTCAATATGTAAAACCAGAAGATGCTGAAAATGCTCATCAAGAATTATTAAATATTGAAAAAGATATATTTTCTGGTCTGGAAATTCCTTTTAGAGTAGTTGATCATTGTACTGCCGATTTAGGTGCACCATCAATTCGAACCTATGACCTTGAAGCCTGGCTACCAGGAAAACCTAATCCTGATGGCAGTTTAGGTGATTTTGCGGAAGTAACTTCAACATCAAATTGTACCGATTACCAATCAAGAGGTTTAAATATTAAATATAAAAAAGAAGATGGAAGCAAAGATTTTGTTTATACACTTAATGGAACAGCAATCGCCATTACTCGTTGTTTAATCGCAATACTGGAAAACAATCAACAAGAAGACGGTTCAATTATTATTCCAAAAGTATTACAAAACTATCTTCCAGAAAATCTTAAAGTGATAAATAGAAATAGTAATGAAAAATAGAAACAAAAATATTAGTAAAAATTTTTTTCAAATAAAAATAAGTATTTTGTTTTTATTTGTTTTTTTTGTTTTAAGTATAAACACTACTCATGCCTCAATTGATTTAAATAATGTTAATTATCCACGTTTAGCTAATTATTTTCTACATTGGGAACTTAGTGATTATGAGGCTGAACAATTAGCAAAATGGGATTTGATTATTCTAGACATGGAGGTCTCACAAAATAGTCCAGATAAAATTAGAAAAATTAGAGAACATAATCCCGATATTATAATACTCGCCTATATTACTTCTCAAGAAATAATGGATGATTTTATTTATAATCATCTTTGTTTTTTACGATATGATTTAAAAAATGATATTGATGAAAATTGGTATTTAAAGGATAGCAGTGGTAATAAATTAAGTTATTGGCCTAATACATATTTATTAAATATTACTGACGGAGCTATTTCTAATACGAATGGATTAAAATTTAATGATTATTTACCTTTATTTGTAAAGGAAAATATTTTAAATACAAAACTTTTTGATGGTATATTTTTTGATAATGTTTGGGGTGATGTGTATTGGGCTAGTGGTTCAAATGTTGATATAAATAATGATGGAAAAGCTGATTCTCAAGCTTATGTAGATAATTTATGGCAAGAAGGGTATTTAAAAATGATTGATAGGGCAAAAAATCTATTTGGAAATGAATACATTATTGTTGGAAATGGCAAAATTTATTGGCCATATCAAAATAAGTTAAATGGTATGATGTTTGAAGATTTTCCTTCCGCTTGGGAAGGAGATGGATCTTGGTCTGATTCTTTAAATAATTATAAAAAATTATATACATTAAATAATAATCCTCAGATAAGTATTATTAATAGTTATGACAATAAACGTGATAATTATTCATATATGCGTTATACTTTAAGTAGCGCCTTACTTGAAGATGGTTTTTATAGTTATGACTATGGCACAAGTGATCATGGTCAATTATGGTGGTACGATGAATATGATTTTAACTTAGGAAAAGCTAAATCATCTTCATTAAATACTCTTAATACCAATAGTAACACCTATTCGCCAAGTTTATGGAGAAGGGATTTTGAAAACGGCAGTGTTTTTGTTAATTCTACTAACGAAAAGAAAAATTACATATTTAAAGGTGAAAAATTTTCAAAATTAAAAGGAAGTCAAGATAATAATATCAACAATGGACAAGAGATTAACTATATTAGTCTTGAACCAAATAGTGGAATAATTTTAAAAAGAACTGATTTTCAATTAAAAAATACTATATTTAAAAATGGTTATTTTTACAGATATTTAGATGGAGCAGGAAACGAAAAGAAATCTTCTGAGTTTGCCTTTAATTCTTTATTTCCTGGTCAAGCTGAGTTAGCGGTAATAGAACAAGAAAGTTTTGAGGAGGCAACTCTTAGTACATACAGGGGTCAAGTTAAATTAGAAGAAGGAGGGCGTTTAAAACTTGATTTTAGACCATTTGGTAGCTTTAATGGTGACTTAAGTCTTTCATATAGTATTAATAATGGTAATTTAGAAAAAATTGCTATCGGAGCTGGTTTAGGTGGTGGTCCACAAGTAATGCTTTATGACAAATCGGGAAGACATGAAAGAAACTTTTTCGCTTATGACAAAAACTTACGTGGCGGTGTAAATGTTTCTATGTTTGATGTTGATAATGATGGTTTTCAAGAAATCATTACCGGACCTGGTCCTGGAACAGAGCCAGTAATTAAAGTATTTGATGAAATAGGACAATTAATTAATAGCTTTCTTGCTTATGATGAAAGTTTTAAAGGTGGGGTAAATGTAGCAGCTGGTGATTTAAATAATGATGGTTTTGTAGAAATTGTTACAGTCCCAGCTTCAAGTGGTGGTCCACAAGTGAGAATATTTAATTATGAGGGAAAAATTTTAGGCACTTTCTTTGCTTATGATAAAAATAGGAATGGTGAATTTGTTATATCTCTTAGTGATATAAATAATGATGGAAACACCAACATTGTTGTTGGTCAAAAAAATCCATACTAATATTAAACATATGTATAATCCATTCAAAAGAAAAAAAAGTTGGTATAAAGTTTATAAAAAAAGTTTTTGGCCGGTGGTTGTTGATGTTTCTTTAATATTTATTGTTTTAGCTTTAATTGTTATTTTTATTAGCTTGAAAATGTTTAATCCAGAAAACTTTATCACAAATAGTAATAACAATACTAACAATAAACCTTCAGTTTCTTATCAAATCGATGTAAATAATTTGCCTTTAGAAATTAATTATCATTACAAAGATAGTTATTTAAATAGAGAAAATCCTCAATCAAGTATAGAGATTGAATTAGAAAATAAATCAGATTTTGATATTAGTGATATTAAAATATCTTTTAGTGATTCAAATATTAATAGTATAGAGATTGATAAGATAGAAAAAAAAGAAACAATCAAAAAGGAAATTGTATTTGATAATTTAAATATTGATAATAAAGTCTTGGTTATTAATTTAAATTCCGATATTGAATACAAGATTAATGAACAAGAAATAAAAACAAGCGAAAATTTACCAAGTTTAAATTTAAACGCTTCGTTATATGTTGAAGCTTTTGCTCTTTATACAAGCCATGATGGTGAAACTTTGGGACTTGGTCCAATTCCACCAATAGTTGGTCTTCCAACAAATTATTGGATTTTTATAGAAATTGAACCTTTAGGAAATGTATCAAATTTTGTTTTAAGTGCTAAATTACCAAAAAATGTTAGTTATTATGATAATTATGCTTTATTATCTGGTAATTTAAATTATAATGAAGATAATAGACAAATAATTTGGAAAATTGAAGATATATTAGATGATGATAGCAGTGTTTATCGTCTAGGTATTGAAGTTCAATTAATTCCTGAAGAAAACCAAAGTGGTCAAATAGCCGATTTATTAACAAATATTCTTTATTATTTTCAAGATACTGTAAGTTTAGATGAAATTTCAAGTGATTTGCCTAATGTAAATACTGGACTTGAAAAAGATCGTTATAATTCTAATGAAGGAATAATTCAAGAAGACTAAATGAAGGATTTGCTTAAAAAAATATTTAAACCAAAATATGAACCCTTTAATGAAATAAGGATAAGTTCTTTAGCTATATTAAATAATATAGATTTCTTAAAAGAAAAACAAAAAGGCCTTGAAATATTTCCAGTTTTAAAATCTAATGCCTATGGTCACGGGATTAAGGAAATGTGCCAAATTCTTAATAAAAGTAGTGTAAAAATTGTTGCTGTTGATTCTTATCCCGAAGCTCAAATAGTATATAAATACTTTAAAGGTGATGTTTTAATAATTGGTGAAATGCCTAAAAAAGCATATAACTACACAAAATTTAATCGAAGTCATTTTGTAGTATACAAAGAAGATACAATTAAGTATTTAGCTTCATTAAATAAAAAAATAAAGGTTCATTTATTTGTAAATTCTGGCATGAATAGAGAAGGGATAAATGATATTAATTTATTTATCAAAAATAACAAAAAATATTTAGATAAATTAAATGTTTGTGGTTTTTGTTCGCATTTTGGCGCCGCAGATGAATATGATTCTAAAGTAGAATTTAACAAAAAACAAATTAATAATTTTTTTGATTCATTAAATATATTACAAGAAAATGGTTTCAATCCTCAATATATTCATATGAATAATTCAGCCGGCACACTTAAAATTATTGATAATCGTTTTACCGCATTTAGGCCTGGGTTATCTTTTTATGGATATAGTCCTTTTGAAAATGAAATAGGATTAAAACCGGCCTTAGAACTTTATTCAACTATTAGTCATGTTTTTAGTGTAAAAGCCGGTGAATCAGTTTCATATAATAATAATTTTATTGCCGAAAAAGATATTAATATTGGTCTTGTACCTTTTGGTTATTTTGAGGGTTTAGATAAATCTCTTTCCAACAAAGCAGAATTAAAAGTTTTAAACAATAAAAATAGTTTTTATGCAAAAATAGCTGGTAGTGTGTGCATGAATCTTTCTTGTTTAAATTTAGAAAAAAATAATATTTCAAATAATACTAAAGTTCAAATAATATCTAAAAACAGGGAAGATAGAAATTCATTATATAGTTTAACAAAATTAAGTAATTTAAGTTATTATGAAGTTTTAGTTAGATTACAAGCAAATATTAGACGAAAAATTGTTGATTAATATGATAACTAAAAGACGACACAAAAAAATAAAAAAAGATTATCAAGACAAGAAATTAAATAATCCTTTTTTTAGAAAAAAAGAAAAGCCAAAAAAAGAGAAAAAAACTCATAAATTTTTATATTTTATAATTGTTTTATTCTTTATTGCTTTAATTTGGTTATTATTTTGTGCTCCTTTTTGGAAAATAAAAAATATTGAAGTTGAGGGTTTAACTAGATTTAACGAATCTGAAATTATTAATGTAATAAAACCTAGTTTTAGTGATAAAAGACTATTATTCTTTAGTAATCAAAACTTAATTCTTTTTAAAAAAAATGTAATCATAGAAAAAGTCTTATCAGATCATAAGTTTTCTAATGTTGTTATTAAAAAGAAAATACCTAATACCTTAAAGATTATAATTAATGAAAAACCATATTCATTTATTTTTTGTGAAAATGATTTTTGTAATTATGTTTCAATAGATAACTATTTATTAGATATCATTGACTTAAAAGATGAAAATAATAGCCAAGATATAGAAAAATATTATATAATAAACAATGAGGCTAGTGACTCATTGGTAAAAAGTAATAAAAGCTTAAATATTGATGAAGATTATTTAAATTATATAGCAAAATTAGACCTAGAAACTAATAATTATTCAAATGATTTTCAAGTGTTATACTATATAATACCAGATAATTATTTCAAAAAAGTACTTATTAAAACTACTGAAGGACCAGAATTAATAATAAATGTCAATAGGGAAGTCAGGGAACAATTGGATCAGTTTTCACTAGTAAAGAAGGAAATGATAAAAGATAAATTTAAGGAATTAGAATATATAGATCTTCGGATAAGTAATAAAATTTATTTTTTCCCAGAAAATATAATAAATATTAATTAAATTAAACATATGGAAGGATTATTCAAATTTTTATTTGGTTTAGCAATTTTTTTATTTTCATTAACTTCAATTGGTGTTTTTATACTAATCATCAAGTTAATCCTGCTTACAACCCCTGAAGTCAATTTTATGGGACTTTCTATGAGCTTCAATTTACTTTGATAAGGTAGTCTAGTACCTAAATTGTCTAAAAAAAACGTAAAAACTTTTAACTTAATTAAGTTTATATTAAGTAAATTAATTAATTAAAGAAATAATTAAAATCTAGAATAAAGCAAACAAATTTATCTTATACAGGATAAAATAGAGTATAGTTAACATATAATATAAAAGACTGGTTATGTAGCAATTTGACATCAGTCTTTTTATTTTGCTATAATAAGTGTATTAATATACATTATGCGAAGTATTGTATATAACATATATAACCCTAAATATAGTACTTTTAGCCTCTCTGCCTTA